>NZ_WKCD01000056.1:0-24698 GCF_021606625.1 Pseudomonas sp. PA-4-8C | reverse complement strand
CGCTTTGCAGACGGGCCAGCAACTCTGGCAAGACCCGGGATTCGAACGGCGCGGGTTGCGACTCATCGCGCCGATGAATCAACTGATATTGCTCGGCAATGTTGGCCAGGTTGAGGAATTGGTTAAAGGCCCGGGCCACGGGCAGCAACTCCTGCTCCTGCAACTGGTTGAGGCTGGCGCTCAACTCATCGCCAGCGGTTTTCTCTGAAACGGCTCCGCGACGGTCGGCCTTGGCGCCTTTGCGGATCTGCTCGATCTTTTCGAGGAAAGCTTCGCCGTACTGCTCTCGAATGGTGTTGCCCAACAGCTCACCCAGCAGGTGAACATCCTCACGCAAGCGTGCATCGATATCACTCATCAGCCAATCTCCAGCCAGAAATCCGGGACGCGCAGGGGGTTCAGAGTGCCGCCGACGTCGGTTTCTGACAAGGCCGAACGCAAACGACTTTAAACCTTGGCGCTTACAGCTAGTCTCAACGGTAGGTCGCCGCGTTATTCCGCAGGCGGCTGGTCACTCATCACCGCCTGCCCTCGCAGGCTTTATTGAGGTCGCCATGAAAATTCGAGAACTGGCCCAGCATTGGGAAGAAACCGCCAAGGGTCGTTTGACCAAGACTGAATACGCGATTCATCTGGATGTGGAAGCCGCCGCCCGGCTGGCGGCCATTGCCGAGATGTACCCCAAGCGCCACGTTGAAGAACTGCTGGGCGAGCTGATCGGCGCCGCCCTGGAAGAGCTGGAAGCCAGCTTTCCTTACATCCAGGGCCAGCAGGTGATTGCCACCGATGAAGAGGGTGACCCGCTGTATGAAGACGTCGGACCCACACCACGTTTTCTCACGTTATCCCGTCGCCACTTGCACGATTTGTCGGCCGCTACTGACGAACAAAAGCACTGATAAACATTTATTGACGTCAATTAAACCCACGTATTCCGGGCCTTTTACGGGCCCGGAGGTACCGCCGCGCGCCGCGAAAGTTCCATTTTTCAAACACTGACCAGTCAGTCAGATATTTTTTTAGGCAAATCGCCATATCCGCTGAACTTTTGAAAAAAGCCTCCGGTCACAGCCAGTAGCCATCACGTGTGGAACGGTCGTTTGAACGGACGCCATGTGCTTTATCGACGGGCCCGAAATCGATACGCCCCGATGGATTTTGATGTTTTTCAGGAGTTATCCAATGGAGTTGAAGACGATGAACACCAGCACTGCCAAATCCTCGTTTAACCATCTGCGCGGGCTCAAATTGGCCGCGCTGGCAATCGGCACCAGCTTCGTTCTGGCTGGCTGCGCCGGCAACCCTCCAACCGAGCAGTACGCCGTAACCCAATCGGCCGTCAACAGCGCAGTCAGCGCCGGCGGCACCGAGTACGCGGCGGTGGAAATGAAGTCGGCCCAGGACAAGCTCAAAGAAGCTGAGATTGCCATGCACGACAAGAACTACGACAAGGCTCGCCAACTGGCTGAACAAGCCGAGTGGGATGCCCGCGTCGCTGAGCGTAAAGCCCAGGCTGCCAAGGCTCAACAGGCTGTGAAGGACTCCCAGAAGGCTGTTGACGAACTGCGTAAAGAAGGCATGCGCCCAGCTGCAATCATGCAGAAGTAAGCCGCAGCCTCTTGACTGCATCGCACCTGATATCGAATTGAAAGGACGACACGACTATGCGTAAACAATTGATGATCCCTGCCCTGCTGGCGATGAGCGTTGCCTTGGCGGCCTGCTCCACCCCGCCGAACGCGAACCTGGAAAATGCGCGGACCAATTTCTCGTCCCTGCAAACCAACCCGCAAGCCACCAAGCTGGCCGCGCTGGAAACCAAAGATGCCAGCGACTGGCTGGACAAGGCTGACAAGGCCTACCGCGACAAAGAAGACGAGAAGAAAGTCGACCAATTGGCCTACCTGACCAACCAGCGCGTTGAAGTGGCCAAGGACACCATCGTCCTGCGCGAATCCGAAGCCAAGCTGAAAAACGCCGGTGACGAACGTGCCCGCGCCCTGCTGGACGCCCGTGATGCGCAAATCAAGCAACTGCAAAACAGCTTGAACGCCAAGCAAACCGATCGCGGCACTCTGGTAACGTTCGGTGACGTGCTGTTCGCCACCAACAAGTCCGACCTGAAATCCAGCGGCCTGGTGAACATCACCAAGCTGGCTCAGTTCCTGCGCGATAACCCAGACCGTAAAGTGATTGTCGAAGGCTACACCGACAGCACCGGTTCCGACTCGTACAACCAGAGCCTGTCTGAGCGTCGCGCCGCTTCCGTTCAACGTGCACTGGCTCAGCAAGGCGTGGATATCTCGCGCATCGTGACCCAGGGTTACGGCAAGGAATACCCGGTTGCCGATAACGGCAGCGTTTCCGGCCGCGCCATGAACCGTCGCGTTGAAGTGACCATCTCCAACGACAACCAGCCGGTCAAGCCACGGTCTTCCGTCGCTAACTGATCAATAGCCTGGTAAAAAAGCCCCGCCTTTAGGCGGGGCTTTTTCGTTGCCGTTCATGAAAGCGCATTCAAGCTTTAGTCATTGAAGTATCTGAAGCTGCTGCGGTTGCCGTTCTGGCCAGAATTGATGTAACGGCTGGAATCGCCCGAGTTGCCGTTATTTCCGTAGTTACCATAGTTACCGTAACTGCCGTAATTACTATGGCCTTCAAAGTGACGGTAGTTCCCCGGCGCGCCCATCATGTCATTGCCGTTGCGCCCATGGTTTTCATAGTGACTGCACCGCCCGCTATTGCCGTTATTGCCATAGTTACCATAATTGCCATTGTTGCCGCCACTTCCCCACACCCGCTGACCCGGTGTGGAATGGCGGGGTTGCTCTTCAGCATAACGTGGAGGCCAAGCAACATACTGTGCAGGTCGCGAACCAAATAGATGAGTCATCTTATCTTCCCTGTCAAAATTTAATAATAGTGTATGCATTGACGACACATAAGCGGCATGCTGCGCAGTGCATCGTCCCTTTAAGTGGAGAATCGCTGCGAGCAGTTCCACTGCGAACACTCTAAAAACCACATCAAAATATGCACAGCAACGCAGTCACATTGTTTGTTTCAATCTTGAAGGCGCCGAGCATGGCCATTACCGACCGGCCTATGCCTGGAGGTCAATTGACGATTGCCGTTACTGCCGTGATTGGAATAACCACTGTGGCTTCCGCTATTACCGTTATTGCCGTAATTGCCGAAGTTACCGTCATTCATGCTGTTATTACCGTTATTGATATGCACACCCACTTGCGCCGATTTTACGCCACCGACCGTCACATAATTAGTATTGAATACATAGGTCACGTAGTTGATCGTAGGCGGCTGTGAAGCCGTCGCCTGAGTACGCGGTGGCGGCCCCATGTAGCGAACGGTTCCACGATTCAAAGGTTGAGTTCCGGCATACCGTGGACGCCGACTCGATTGATAGTGATTGTAGTTATAGGTTTTACCCACTTGAGGGTATCTCCACCCCATACGCTGCCCCGTGACAGCGTTCCATGTATTGGACATGACGCCCATGGTATTCGTGAGCGTTGTATTGAAAAATGAATCTAACCTCATTCCTTGACTCCAAATGATTTCCCACACGTCCAGGTTTAAACTCCTGGCAACTATAAGAGTGGTCGGCTACGTCTATCAGTTCCCAACGGTATAATCCTGATATAAGTAGGGGCTCACCTGTTGGTCGCCCAAGCCGGTCGTCTATCGCTGATGGATAAGATTGAAACGAAAAAAAACCACCAGTAACGGTGGTTTTTTTGACTAGGGAAACTTGATCTTGCGATCAGTATCTTCATCTGGCGGCGTTATCTTTTTGTTATGAGAGGAGGTATCAGACGAGCAACCTGCCAACTGATTACGCGCCTGTTCTTGCGCATCCGCCCGTTCCAACGCCTGATGCGCCCTGGCCATGGCCAGCATATTGCAAATCGCATCAATTCTTATCACTGCCTTCCCGCCCCCACTTTGCGTAATTACATTGCCTTTTGTGGCACCTGATGCAATTGGGTTCCAAACAATTTCGTTACGAGATCCGCGATGATGACCGTGAGGCCGCTGATATGAAAAACCCGCCGCTAAAAGGCGGGTTTTTGTAGGGTTGCCGATCAGTAGTTGATCGAGCCTTGACTCTCACCGCCGCCCATCTGGATTTGGCCTTGGCCCGATGCGCCACTTTCACCGCCTTGTGCCCCTTGGGCCGCTTTTTCTTCTGCCATCAGTTTCACCAGTTTTTTGAGCAACTCTTCAAGACTCTCATCCCCACCAGCGCCTTGGGAGCCATTGGAACCCTGAGCGCCTCCCGCCCCTTGAGAGCCACCGGAACCACCGGAACCGGAACCGGAATCTTGGGAACCCTCACCGCTTTTAGCTTGAATTTTCTCCCGGAGCTGCTGAATTTGCTGATCAAGACCTTGCGAAGGTCCCTGGATGCCTCCCGAATTGCCCGCGCCAACTGAAGGTGCTGCGCCAATACCATCCATAAACTCGTACTCCAGAGTGATAAATAAAGTGGACTGATCAGCCAAACCAATCAGTCCATCATCTGTGGCGCACGAGCGAAGATGGTTCCAGCCTATAAAAGTTCGGGCGGTCCCTGAACGACTAACCGGGAAACTCAACGGTATTTTTCATACCACGCAAAAACCCAGGCTCACTGTTGCAACTGCGGGGTTTCCTGGCCCATGCAACGCACGGCCTGCTTCTTATTGTTCACCAGCACGCCGCTCAAGCCTTTCTGTTCGGTATCAAACATCACCAACACGCCGTCAACGCACTGCGCCACTTGCGCCGCTGGGGTCAGGGAGACCTTGTAATCCTCACCCGGCACGGTCTTGAGCATGGTGAAGTCGCTGAGCAGCAACGCATCTTCCGGCTTGGCAAAGTGCAGGTAGCCGTAGTACCACAGGCAGCCAACGGTACCGATGATGGTGCCGATGCCGGTGAGAATCAGCGGGATCATGTTGCGTTCTTCGCTCATTGCGGGCTCTCTGATGAATCAACTTTAGGAATAGGGTAATTCGGAATTTCGCCCAGGCGGCGCAAGCCGTTGAAGTGCTGCGGGTCGTCCAGGTAACGCAGCATCACGGTCTGCCAGGTTTTATCGGCAAAGGTCTGCACATGGCCGCCACGGGTCAGTTGCAACACCCTGGGCGGCGGTGCGGCCTGATACAGGCGGATGCCATTGGCCACCGGCACGATGGGATCATCCAGGCTGTGGAACAGCAGCTTGGGCACGCCGGTCACGCGGGGCATGGCATTGATCGCACTGTCGGCGTCGGGCACCAGCCATGACAGCGGCACCTGCAACGGCCAGGTTAACCAGGAAGTGCTCAAGGCGAATTGTCCTACGTCACGATAACTGGCTGGCACGCCATCCAGTACCAGAGCTTTGAGTTGGGCTTGACGCTCCGGGTGGGCTGCCAGGTAATGCACCGCCAGTGCACCGCCCAGGCTTTGCCCGAGAATAATCAGCGGTTTACCCTGGGTTTCAGGCGCCTTGTCGATCCAGCCGAATGCGGC
The DNA here is from genome assembly GCF_021606625.1 of Pseudomonas sp. PA-4-8C. Lineage (NCBI taxonomy): Bacteria > Pseudomonadati > Pseudomonadota > Gammaproteobacteria > Pseudomonadales > Pseudomonadaceae > Pseudomonas > Pseudomonas sp. PA-4-8C. Next base: position 19,178 of record NZ_WKCD01000056.1, on the reverse strand, counting down.
GTCGATATCCTGGTAGACCGCCGGCAACGATGGCTTGCCTTCCGACAGCCCATAGCCGCGATAGTCCAGCAACAACACTTGATAACCCTGCTCCGGCAACCACCAACTGCCCCCCAGGTGCCAGGCGAGGTTACCGCCGTTGCCGTGCAAATGCAGGATGGTGCCTTTGAGTGGCACACCCGCTTTGGCTGGCAGCCACCAAGCGTGCAGCTTCACCCCGTCTGCGGTGGTGAGCGTGACGTCGCGGTATTGCAGGTGGGCTTTTTCCGGGGTGAAGGGCAGGCCGGGCTCGGGGTAGAACAGTAAGGAGCTGCAGCCGTTCAATGTGAGTAGCAGGCATAAAATGCCGAGGATTCTCATCCGTTGAAGCCTCATGGTGATTGACGCCCACTGTAGGAGCGAGCTTGCTCGCTCCTACAAATAGCATTGCTGTGCTCAGAGGATATTGGAGTAATCCGCCTCGATCCGGTCCAGGCTCAAGTGGTTGAGGAAGTTGGAGAAGCACATCCAGGCCGCCAGCGCGTTCATGTCGCGAAACTGCTCCGGCAAATACTTGGGCGGCACCACCAGGCCTTCGTCGACCAATTGGCGCAGGGTGCGCATGTCCTCAAGGGTGGTCTTGCCGCAGAACAGCAGCGGCACCTGTTCCAGCTTGCCTTTACGTACGGCGAGCTGAATGTAGTTGTAGACCATGATAAAGCCCTTGAGGTAGGACAAATCCTTGGTAAATGGCAGACCGGTGGGCACCGAACCACGGAATACCCGGCTGGCATTCCCATAGCTTTCGGCCATTTCAAAGCCTTGCTCGCGGAAGAACTCAAACACCTGCAGGAAGTCGGCACCCTCCTCCACCATATGGATGGCGCGTGTCCGGTTGGTGAGTTTGCGCAGGCGGCTGGGGTAGGAAGCAAACGTGATGATTTCCATCAGGATCGCCAGGCCTTCCTGGGTGACGGTGGACGACGGCGGGCCCTTGGACAGGAACGTGCAGATCGGCTGGTTCTGGCCGTTGAGGGTGGTGCCCACATGCACCAACCCTTCATGCACTTCGAGGGCGCGAACGTCGCGGTCGTTGAACATCGCATCGGCGCGGATCTTGATGTAGTCGGCGCCCGCCGCTGCGTCGGCGACGATGCCGTCGGACTCGAATACGCGGATGGTCTCTTCGGCTTCGCCAAACACCTTGTTGAGGCGGGTTTGCAGCAGGCTGACCGCATCTTTGGCGGTGAGGGTCTTGGCTTCGTCCTTGAGGTCACCCCGACCGTCGATGTTGTTGAGGTAGTCGGAGAGCATCAGGCCAAGGTCGGCCAGGGTCGGGTCGCCAGCGTGGAACGCATCGGAGGCGGCGCCGTACAGCTCTTGGGAAATCAGGCCGAAGTCCTCGGTGCCGCGCGCTTCAAGCATGCGCACCACCATCCGGTATTCGCGGCACATGCGCCGCATGATCTGCCCCACCGGACTGAATTGCCCAAGGCGTCGAGTGATGTCGCGCTCGATGTTCTGGAACTCTAGCTTCACCGCACTGGAATCGAACGACAGCGGCCGGCTCAGGTAGTAATCACGGTCTACGGCAGGCATCGCCTTGCCTTTGGCCTTGAGGAATCCCTGGCGAATGTTCTCGTCCCATTTCACCGCATCAAGGACGCGGATCGGTGTTTGCGCCAGCACTATGCGATCGGACAAGGTGCGTATCGTCTGCTGGTAATCGTCCACCCGGTGCTTCCTCTTTAAACGTTGAACGTTATCAGGCTTTCATCGAACGCTGTCAGACCGAGGCCAATACCAGGTGCATGTAGCGCTTGAGGATTTCAAGCATCTCTTCCCCGGTCAGAGGCTCTGCGCCGCCCAACAGGCCCTGATATTCCATCCGACTGATGATAGCCGTCAACACCTTGGCATCCTGCTGCGGCTCACGGGAACCCAATACCTGGAAAAACTGCCCGGTGCCCTGCAACAAGATCTGTTGATGGGAGCGTACCAGTTCGGCCAGGCGTGGGTTGAGCAGGGCTTCCTGGCGAAAGGCCTGTTCGGCCATCAGGTATTCGCGGCGATTGGTCAGTTGGCGTAGCACATAGTCGGCGGTCAGGCGCGCGATGTCATCGGCCAGTTGCGAGCGCGACTCCGGGCTGCCGTCGCCATAGGCGACCATTTCGCGTAACAGGCCTTCGTTACGTACCCACAGCTTGCCCATGAACGCGGCGCTGCGTTCCACGTACTGGGCGAAGGTGTCGGTGAGCAGGTCGTCGATGTCTTTGAAGTAATAGGTGGTGGCCGACAGCGGCACCCCCGCCTCTGCCGCCACTGCCCGGTGACGCACGGCCCGCACGCCATCGCGCACGACGATACGCATGGCCGCATCGAGAATGTCTTGCCGGCGTTGCTCGCTGCCCCGCCGACTGGCCTTGCGGCCCTGGTACTGAACGCTTTCAGCCACGGCAGCAGCAATGCCGGCGGCACCTTCTTGAGCTATTACGCGGTTCACCACACTTCTTCCTTTAGAGGTGACGCGGAGCGTCACAGGATGCATTCCCACGCGGAGCGTGGGAGCGATCACTGACGAGCACCACTTGAACAGGCCACATAAAAAAGCCGCCTTATAAAAGGCGGCTTCGGATTTCGCTACGGTTACGCTTGTGGCCGCATGTGCGGGAACAGGATCACATCGCGGATCGACGGCGAGTTGGTCAACAACATCACCAGACGGTCGATGCCGATGCCTTCACCGGCAGTGGGCGGCATGCCGTATTCCAGGGCCCGTACGAAGTCGGCATCGTAGTGCATGGCTTCGTCGTCACCGGCGTCCTTGTCGGCCACCTGGGCCATGAAACGCTCGGCCTGGTCTTCCGCGTCGTTAAGCTCGGAATAGGCGTTGGCGATTTCGCGGCCACCAATGAACAACTCGAAACGGTCGGTGACGTTCGGGTTGTCGTCGTTGCGACGGGCCAGCGGCGACACTTCGAACGGGTACTGGGTAATGAAGTGCGGCTGTTCCAGCTTGTGCTCCACCAGCTCTTCGAAAATCATCACCTGCAGCTTGCCCAGGCCTTCGAAGCCCAGCACCTTGGCGCCGGCTTTCTTGGCAATGGCACGGGCCTTGTCGATGTCGTTGAGGTCGTCAGCGGTCAGCTCGGGGTTGTACTTGAGGATCGAGTCGAACACCGACAGGCGCACGAATGGCTCGCCGAAGTGGAACACCTTGTCGCCGTACGGCACGTCGGTGCTGCCCAGCACCAGCTGTGCCAGCTCGCGGAACAGCTCTTCGGTCAGGTCCATGTTGTCTTCGTAGTCGGCGTAGGCCTGGTAGAACTCCAACATGGTGAATTCTGGGTTGTGACGGGTCGAGACGCCTTCGTTGCGGAAGTTGCGGTTGATCTCGAACACTTTCTCGAAGCCGCCAACCACCAGGCGCTTGAGGTACAGCTCCGGCGCGATACGCAGGAACATTTCCATGTCCAGCGCGTTGTGGTGGGTTTCGAACGGCTTGGCTGCGGCACCACCCGGGATGGTCTGCAGCATCGGGGTTTCGACTTCCAGGAAGTCACGCTGCATCAGGAAGCTGCGGATGTGGGCAATGACTTGCGAGCGCACGCGGAAGGTCTGGCGCACGTCTTCGTTGACGATCAGGTCAACATAACGCTGGCGATAGCGCTGTTCGGTGTCGGTCAGGCCGTGGTGCTTGTCTGGCAGCGGGCGCAGGGACTTGGTCAGCAGGCGCACGTTGGTCATCTCGACGTACAGGTCGCCCTTGCCGGAACGGGCCAGGGTGCCTTCGGCTGCGATGATATCGCCCATGTCCCAGGTTTTCACCGAGGCCAGGGTTTCTTCGGACAGGGTCTTGCGGTTGACGTAGACCTGGATGCGACCGGTCATGTCCTGGATCACCATGAACGAGCCACGGTTGAGCATGATGCGACCTGCCACCTTGACCGGGATCGCAGCCTCTGCCAGTTCTTCCTTGGTCTTGTCCGCGTATTGCTTCTGCAAGGCATCGCAGTAGTTGTCGCGGCGGAAGTCGTTGGGGAAGGCGTTACCCTTGGCGCGCTCGGCAGCAAGCTTTTCCTTGCGCAGGGCGATCAGGGAGTTTTCTTCCTGTTGCAGGGCTTGCGGGTCGAGTTGTTGGTCGCTCATGTCTTTAAATATTCCATCAGGTTCGTTGCCCCCAGCCTTCGGCGGGGGATCGCGGGCAAGCCCGCTCCCACAGAGGGTATTAGAGGCCGGATTTCAGGCTGGCTTCCAGGTATTCGTCGATATCGCCGTCGAGTACCTTGTCGCAGTCGCTGCGTTCGATGTTAGTGCGCAGATCCTTGATCCGCGAGGCATCGAGCACGTACGAACGGATCTGGTGACCCCAGCCGATATCCGACTTGGTGTCTTCCAGCGCCTGGGAAGCGGCGTTGCGCTTCTGCATTTCCTGCTCGTACAACTTGGCCCGCAGCATTTTCATGGCGGTGTCCTTGTTGGCGTGCTGGGAACGTTCGTTCTGGCAGCTGACCACGGTATTGGTCGGTACGTGGGTAATACGTACGGCTGAGTCAGTGGTGTTTACGTGCTGGCCACCGGCACCGGAGGAACGGTAGGTGTCGATCCGCAGGTCGGCCGGGTTGATCTCGATTTCCACCTTGTCGTCGATCTCTGGCGAGACGAAAACGGCGGAGAACGACGTGTGGCGACGGTTGCCGGAGTCGAACGGGCTCTTGCGCACCAGGCGGTGCACGCCGATCTCGGTGCGCAGCCAGCCAAAGGCGTATTCGCCCTTGATGTGCACGGTCGCGCCCTTGATACCGGCCACTTCACCGGCAGACAGTTCCATGATGGTCGCGTCGAAACCGCGCTTGTCGGCCCAGCGCAGGTACATGCGCAGCAGGATGTTGGCCCAGTCCTGGGCCTCGGTGCCGCCGGAACCGGCCTGGATATCCAGGTAGGCGTTGTTCGGGTCCATTTCATGGCTGAACATGCGGCGAAATTCAAGCTTGGCGAGGTTTTCCTCGAGACGGGCCAGCTCGGCGACGACATCGCCCACTGCGCCTTCGTCGTTTTCTTCGACGGCCATGTCCAGCAGGTCGCGGCAATCACCCAGGCCGGTGTTCAGTTCGTCGAGGGTATCGACGATCTGTGCCAGCGCAGCGCGCTCGCGCCCCAGTTCCTGGGCGTATTCAGGTTTGTTCCAGACACTCGGATCTTCAAGCTCGCGATTGACCTCGGTCAGACGCTCATGCTTTTGATCGTAGTCAAAGATACCCCCGAATAGTTTCGGAGCGCTCGGACAGGTCCTTGATGGTGTTAAGGATCGGGTTGATTTCCATGGCGGGCAGCACTCGTTGGCGAACTTTTGAAAGCCGGCGAGTATAACGGCAAACGGCTGGAAACGGCAGCCCGCTTGGCCGAAAAGGCGGGGGTTTGTACACGATCCGCAGCCAGATAGAGATCAAATGTGGGAGCTGGCTTGCCTGCGATGGCGGTGTACCAGTCGATACTTGTGTGACGGATACACCGCCATCGCAGGCAAGCCAGCTCCCACAGGGGTTGAGCGGCGCGTGGGATTACTCGATGCCCACCTGATTACGCCCATTGTTCTTGGCCGTGTACAACCCCTTGTCCGCCGCCATGATCAACTGCCGACAGTCCGTGCCCTGGACCGGTGTCAACGTCGACAGCCCAATACTGATGGTCAGGCTGGAGCCTTCAGCCGGGGCGATGTGCGGGATTTTCAACGCCGCCACCGCCATGCGCAGTTTTTCCGCGACCAGGCGTGCGCCGCCCGGCGAGGTGCTGGGCAGGACCAGCGCGAACTCTTCGCCACCGTAGCGCGCCGGCAAATCCGAAGGTCGGCTGCTGGCTTCACGGATGGTGTTGGCGACTTTGCGCAGGGCTTCGTCGCCCTCGACGTGGCCGAAGCTGTCGTTGAAGGTCTTGAAGAAGTCCACGTCGATCATCAGCAGCGACAGTTGGGTCTGGTCGCGCATGGCGCGGCGCCATTCCAGCTCCAGGTATTCGTCGAAGTGGCGGCGGTTGGACAGCCCGGTCAGGCCATCGGAGTTCATCAGGCGTTGCAGCACCAGGTTGGTGTCCAGCAACTGTTGCTGGCTGACGCGCAACGCGCGGTAGGCCGCGTCGCGCTGCAACAGGGTCATGTAGGACCGCGAGTGATAGCGGATGCGCGCCACCAACTCGATGTTGTCCGGCAGCTTGACCAGGTAATCGTTGGCCCCGGCCGCAAAGGCCGCGCTCTTGATCAGCGGGTCCTCCTTGGTGGACAGCACGATTATCGGGATATTCGCGGTGGCCGGGTGATTGCGGTATTCGCGCACCAGAGTGAGGCCGTCCAGGCCCGGCATCACCAGGTCTTGCAGGATCACCGTGGGCTTGATGCGGATCGCCTGGGCAATCGCCTGGTGCGGGTCGGCACAAAAGTGGAAGTCGATGTTCTCTTCATGGGCCAGGCCACGCCGCACGGCTTCACCGATCATGGCCTGGTCGTCAACCAGCAACACCATGGCGGCGTTTTCGTCGGTCTTGAAGTCGTCGAGCTGTAAATCATTCATGTGCAGTCACCTGAATTACTACCTGCAAGCCAGCACGGCGGGAGATTTTTGTTCATTTTGCAAAGACCTCCAGCAATCGGGGCGCAATTCTATCCAGTGGGCGAATTTCAACAGCAGCATCAATCGCCGCCGCCGCTTTGGGCATGCCATACACCGCCGAACTCTGTTGGTCCTGGGCGATGGTCAAATATCCTTGTTCCCGCATCAGCTTGAGGCCCTGGGCGCCGTCGCGCCCCATGCCCGTGAGCAAGACGCCGACGGCGTCACCGTTCCAGTGGCTGGCGACGCTTTCGAAAAACACGTCGATCGACGGCCGGTAAATCTCGTTCACCGGCTCTGCGGTATAGGCTAGCGTGCCATTTTTCAACAAGCGAATATGGTGGTTGGTGCCGGCCAGCAATACCACGCCGGGTTGAGGCGGCTCGCCTTCACAGGCCAGGCGCACCGGCAGGCCGGAAGCGCTGCTCAGCCACTCGGCCATGCCAGCGGCAAACACCTGGTCCACATGCTGCACTAGCACGATGGCGGCAGGGAAATCCCGGGGCAACCCCTTGAGCAGAACTTCCAGGGCCGCCGGCCCACCGGCGGAAGATCCAATGGCGACCAGCCGTTGACGCTTGCCGGTGACCCGCTGGGGCGGGGCTTCGGCACGCACTCGTGTACCACGCTGGCCGATCAGCCAGCCAATATTGAGGATTTTGCGCAACAGGGGCGCCGCCGCATCCTTGGGGTTGCCCACGCCCAGTGCCGGGGTGTCCACCACATCCAGGGCGCCGTGGCCCATGGCTTCGAACACACGGCTGACGTTGGCCTGGCGGTCGACGGTGACGATCACGATCGGGCATGGCGTGTCGGCCATGATCTGCCGGGTAGCTTCCACGCCGTCCATCACCGGCATGATCAAGTCCATCAGGATCAGGTCCGGGGTCAGCTCGGCACAACGTTGCACCGCTTCCAGGCCATTGCTGGCCACCCACACCACTTCATGGGCGGGCTCGTAACTCAAGGCACGACGCAAGGCTTCCACCGCCAGAGGCATGTCATTGACGATCGCAATCCTCATGCCCGGGCGCCTCCAATCAGTTCAACCACGGCGTCGAGCAAGGCGTCGTCATGGAAACTGGCTTTGGCTAAATAATAGTCGGCCCCGGCGTCGAGGCCACGGCGGCGGTCTTCTTCACGATCCTTGTAGGAAACCACCATCACCGGCAACGATTGCAGGCGACTGTCACGGCGCAAAAGTGTGACCAATTCAATACCGTCCATGCGAGGCATATCAATATCCGTGATAAGCAGGTCGAAGTCCTCGGAGCGCAATGCGTTCCAGCCATCCATGCCATCGACCGCAACGGCAACTTCATAACCACGGTTGAGTAACAATTTGCGTTGCAGCTCACGTACCGTCAGTGAGTCGTCCACCACCAGCACACGCTTGCGCGGCGCTTCGGTGGCCTGCTGGCTACGCCGGGCGATGCGCTCCAGACGGCCGGTGTTGAGCAATTTATCCACCGAACGCAGCATGTCTTCGACGTCGACGATCAACACCACCGCGCCGTCATCGAGCAAGGCCCCGGCAGAAATGTCCTGGACCTTGCCCAGGCGATCATCCAGCGGCAACACCACCAGGGTGCGCTCGCCGATAAAGCGCTCCACGGCAATCCCGTACACGGCATCGCGCTCGCGGATCACCACCACTTTCAAGGTATCTGACGGGGTCTGCCCCGGCGGGCGCTGCAGCAACTGGCTGGCGGCAACCAGGCCAACATGCCGGCCCTCATGCCAGAAGTGCTGGCGGCCTTCCAACTGCACGATGTCGTCGGGGGCCAGGTCGCACATGCGTTCGATATGCGCCAGGGGGAAGGCATAGGCTTCTTCGCCGACTTCCACCACCAGGCTGCGCACCACCGACAAGGTCAACGGCACCTCCAGATGGAAGCGGCTACCCTGCCCTGCTGTCTGTTCCAGCACCACCGCGCCGCGCAGCTGGCGAACCATATGTTGCACCGCGTCCAGGCCAACGCCACGACCGGACACCTCGGTGACCTTGTCGCGCAGACTGAACCCCGGCAGGAACAGGAACGTGAGCAGCTCCTCTTCGCTCAGGCGCAAGGCCGTTTCCACCGGCGACAGGTGCCGGTCGACGATGGTGCCGCGCAGGCGCTCGAGGTCGACACCGTTACCGTCATCGCTCAGCTCCAGCACCAGCAGCCCGGCCTGATGGGACGCGCGCAGGCGAATCAAGCCTTCCGCCGGTTTGCCCGCCAACACGCGCTGCTCAGGGGTTTCGATACCGTGGTCGACCGCATTGCGCAATAAATGGGTGAGCGGCGCTTCGAGTTTTTCCAGCACGTCACGGTCGACCTGGGTCTTTTCGCCCTCGATCTCCAGGCGCACCTGCTTGCCCAGGCTACGACCGAGGTCACGCACCATGCGCACCTGCCCGGCCAGCACGTCGGCAAACGGTCGCATGCGGCAGGCCAATGCGGTGTCGTAGAGCACCTGGGCACGCTGGCCGGCCTGCCAGCCGAACTCATCCAGCTCGGCGTTTTTTTCCGCCAGCAAGGCCTGGGCTTCACTCAGCAGGCGACGGGTATCGGCCAGGGCTTCCTGGGCTTCCAGGTTCAGATCCAGGGATTTGAGCTGGCCATCCAGGGCGTCGAGGGCACGCAAGCTGTTGCTCTGAATGCGCTTGAGCCGCTGCAGGCTGGCCAGGTACGGCTTGAGCCGCTGGGTTTCCACCAGGGATTTGCTGGACAAGTCCAACAGGCTGTTCAAGCGCTCGGCCGTGACCCGCAGCACACGCTCGCCGCCTTCGGTCATGCGCTTGTTCTGGCGCGGCGCTTCACTGCCGAGCGGTGGCGCGGGCTCCAGCTCGGGCTCCAGCAGCAAGGCGTCAACCCGCGGCGCCGGGATGGGCTCGGGTTTTGGCATGGGCGTGGCAATCGGCTGGGAGGGATCGAGCAAGCGCTCCATCAGCGCAACATAGGCCTCGATATCCGCCGGCCCCACATCATTGCCCGGGGTGGCGATACGCATCAGCAGGTCGGTGCCTTGCAGCAACGCGTCGATATGTTCAGGTTGCAGGTACAGGCGGCCTTCCTGGGCGCTGACCAGGCAGTCTTCCATGACGTGGGCCACGCTGACCCCGGCATCCACGCCGACAATCCGCGCCGCCCCTTTAAGTGAATGTGCGGCGCGCATGCAGGCTTCGAGCTGGTCGGCCTGGGTGGGGTTGCGTTCCAGCGCCAGCAGGCCCGCGCTCAACACCTGGGTCTGCGCATCGGCCTCCAGGCTGAACAGTTCCAACAGCGAGGCATCGCGCATCTGGTCGGGGGTCATGCGAGGCTCCGGGTCACGGCGGACAACAATTGCGCTTCGTCCAGCCAGCGCAGGCTGCGGCCTTTCCACTGCAACACGCCTTGGGTGTAGCGTGCGCTGGCCTGGGTGCCGGACACCGACGCGGCCTTCAAGGTGCGCTCATCGATGGCGTGAATGCCGTCTACTTCATCCACCGGTACGACGACCGGCCCGTCCTGGGCGGCGATGATCAGCATGCGCGGCATGATCCGCCCGCCGCTGGCGCCGGTACTGGTGCTGTCCAGGCCCAACAGTTCCACCAGCGACAGGCATGCCACCAGCGCCCCGCGTACGTTGGCCACGCCCAGCAGCGCCCGGGAGCGCTGGTGCGGCAGCGAGTGGATCGGCTGCAACGGCGCCACTTCCACCAGGCAGCGGGTCGCGATGCCGAGCCATTCTTCGCCGAGGCGAAACATCAACAGCGAACGGGTGACCACCTCGTTATCCGCTTCGGCAGTTGCCTGCGCGTGATGGTCATCCTGTTGCAGTGCGTAGCGGTCGAGCAGGCGCGTGGCGGCGGCGGAATACACCGAGCAATTGCGGCAGTGGATGTGCTCAGCCAACAACGGGCAGGACTTGTCGCCATGAATACCGATGCGGTTCCAACAGTCGTCAATGGCTTGGGTATCGGTCAGCGTCAGGTCCAGGCCTGCGGTGTCGAGCGCGTCAGGGCTACTCATCGTTTGGACTCACTGTCAGCTCGCTCGCTACGGGCGGCGCGGGCCTGAAGACGACGCGCGCCGGCACTGTCGCCCTGGGACTCGAGCAACGCGGCCAGGTGCATCAGGGCCTGGGGATGCTGCGGTTCCAGATACAGGGCTTTTCGGTAATACCCCTGGGCCTCCAGGGCGCTGCCAGCCACATCGCTGAGCAGGCCCAACCAATAAAATACCTGGGCGGCCGGTGGGTGACTGCTCAAATACCGCTCGCAGGCCGCACGGGCCTCGGCACTTTTGCCCTCGTTGGCCAGGGTTGCGATCTGGCTAAGCAGATCCCCGGCATCGGTAGGCACCCCTTTGACCGGTGGCACGTGGGGGCTGACCGTGCTGAACGGCCGCGGCTTGAGCGGTATCGGCGCCGCCCTGCGCTGCGGCAGCGGCGCGGGCGTCGGTTTGACCAGAGGTGCTGGCGGCGGGGTCGGTTCTACATGCCGACTGAAAGCGAAGGACTGCGGTACGCCGATGGAGCGCATACCGTGGCGCCCCAGCAGGCTGCCCTCGGCCGGGCCGATAAACAGCACGCCGTCCACGTGTGTCAACGCCTTGAGCACATCAAAGACCTGTTTCTGGGTCGGCTGGTCGAAGTAGATCAGCAGGTTGCGGCAGAACACAAAATCGTAGGTTGGCTCGTTCGCCAGCAGTGCCGGGTCCAGCAAGTTGCCGACTTGCAGGCGCACTTGCTCACGCACTCGGTCGGCAATGCGGTAACTGCCTGCGTCTTCAGTGAAGTGGCGGTCGCGAAACTCAAGGTCAGCGCCGCGAAACGAGTTCTTGCCATACACGCCCCGCCGCGCGCGCTCCACCGACAGCGGGCTGACGTCCATGCCCTGTACTTTGAACTGGTGGGGCGCCAGCCCCGCATCGAGCAAGGCCATGGCAATCGAATAGGGCTCTTCGCCGGTCGAACACGGCAGGCTGAGAATGCGCAGGGCGCGCATCTGATTGATCTCGGCCAGGCGTGCCTGGGCCAGGCGAGCCAGGGTTGCAAAGGATTCGGGATAGCGGAAAAACCAGGTCTCGGGGACGATCACCGCTTCGATCAGCGCCTGCTGCTCGTCATGGGAGGTTTGCAGGTGTTGCCAGTAAGCCTCCGCCGACGGCGACTGGGACGACTGGCAGCGCTGGCGCACCGCGCGCTCGATGATCGCCTCGCCCACCGAAGCGACGTCCAGGCCGATGCGTTCTTTCAAGAACGCGAAAAACCGCGGGTCATTGCTCATAGGCTCAACTCGGCGCAGAACAACAAGGCGCGCACAGGCGCGGTCAACAGATCCGCGACGCCAATCCACTGCATCAAGCCTTGGGCATCCTCGCGCACCGGCCCCAGGTACGGCGCCTGCTGGTTGTCAAGGCCATAGGGCTGGAACTCGGCGGGGTCGCAACGCAGGGTGTCGGTGGCCTGTTCCAGGATCAGCCCCAGCCAACGCGCCTCACTCCAGGGCTGCGGTTGGTAATTGACCAGCACCAGGCGCGTACTGGTACGCGCCTGGGCCGAAGTGCCGAACGTCAGCGCGCTCAAGTCGATGACCGGCACCAGCACCCCACGATGGGCGAAGATACCCGCCACCCATAAGGGCGCTTGGGCGATGGGTTTAAGGGCCAGGCGCGGCAGCACCTCGGCCACTTCGGTGGCCTTGAGGGCAAAGCGTTCGTTGCCGATGCGAAACACCAGGAACAACGCCTTTTTCGCTGCCGGGACGGCACCGCGTTTAGCCGCGAGCTCGCTCATCAGACTTTGAAACGCGAGACGCCGCTGCGCAGACCGACCGCAACCTGGCTCAGTTCATCAATGGCAAAGCTGGCCTGGCGCAGGGATTCGACGGTCTGGCTGCTGGCATCGCCCAATTGCACCAGCGCATGGTTGATCTGCTCGGCGCCGGTGGCCTGGGCCTGCATGCCTTCGTTGACCATCAACACCCGCGGCGCCAGGGCCTGTACCTGATGGATGATCTGCGACAGTTGCTCGCCCACTTGTTGCACCTCGGACATGCCGCGACGCACCTCCTCGGAAAACTTGTCCATGCCCATCACCCCCGCCGACACCGCCGACTGGATCTCACGCACCATCTGTTCAATGTCGTAGGTCGCCACGGCGGTCTGGTCGGCCAGGCGGCGCACTTCGGTGGCAACCACGGCAAAGCCGCGCCCGTATTCACCGGCTTTCTCAGCCTCGATGGCCGCATTGAGCGACAACAGGTTGGTCTGGTCGGCCACCTTGACGATGGTCACTACCACCTGGTTGATGTTGCCGGCCTTCTCATTGAGGATCGCCAGCTTGGCGTTGACCAGGTCGGCGGCGCCCATCACCGAGTGCATGGTTTCTTCCATGCGGGCCAGGCCCTGCTGGCCGGAACCTGCAGCCACCGAGGCTTGGTCGGCGGCGGTGGAGACTTCGGTCATGGTGCGGACCAAGTCCTTGGACGTGGCGGCAATTTCGCGGGAAGTGGCGCCGATTTCGGTGGTCGTGGCCGCGGTTTCTGTCGCGGTCGCCTGTTGCTGCTTGGAGGTCGCGGCAATCTCGGTGACCGAGGTAGTGACCTGTACCGATGAGCGCTGCGCCTGGGACACCAGGGCAGTCAGCTCGGTCATCATGTCGTTGAAGCCGGTTTCAACCGCGTTGAATTCGTCCTTGCGCTCCAGATTCAGGCGCTTGCTCAGGTCACCGGTGCGCATGACTTCGAGGATTTGAACGATGCGCTGCATCGGCGCCATGATCGCGCGCATCAGCAACAGGCCACACAGCGCGGCGGCGAGAATCGCCAGCAATAGCGAAACGCCCATGCTGATCTTCGCGGCCGCTACCGCATCATCGATGGCGGCGGTGGCGTTGTCGGCGACTTGCTTGTTCTCATTGATAATGTCATTGAGCTTCATGCGGCCTGCGGTCCAGGCGGGGGTCAGTTGCTCGTTAAACAATCTCAGTGCTTCGGCGGCGTTATTGCTCTGATGGGCTGCCAAGACCTGGGCGAGAATCTGGTTGTAGTTCTGGTGCAGTTTTTCGAAGGCATCGAATTCGGTGCGATCCTGAGTGATATTGATCGTCCCGGCGTAGCTGGCCATATGTTGCTCAAGCCGAGCCTCAAAAGACTTGTAGTCCTGTTTGTCGGTTTCGGAAATGCCCTGGTTCTCGTGGATCCCAACCAACTCCTGGGTTTGCAGGTAGCTGTCGACCCAGGCGCTGCGAATCATCGAGCTGAAAAAAACCCCGGGCACCGCATCGTCTCGGACCGAGTTTTCGCTGATTTCGATTTTCAGCAGGCGCGAATACGAGACCACGACCATCAGCAGCATGATCGCGATAATTACCGCAAAGCTCGCCAAAATCCTTTGGCGCAGGGTCCAGTTCTTCACAGTAATTCCTCGCAGGGCCATTCAAATGGAGGGGAGTATAGCTGAGCGGCTGCGCGCTTTTATCAAGGCTTTTGATGTGCAGTGCACAGAATGCAAAAGTGGGAGCGGGCTTGCTCGCGGATGCGGTGAGTCAGCCAGAAATAGAGTGACTGGTCTACCGCATTCGCGAGCAAGCCCGCTCCCACATTTTTGATGGGCGTGAGGCCTTGTTTATGCGTTAAGCCGCACTTGTTTTTCCAACTCCAGCTTCAAGCCTGGCTCAAGTTTCAGTTGGCGGGCCAGTTCGTCCAGGTAGGCTTTTTCCATGAAGTTTTCTTCGTCCACCAGCATCACGCTGGCGATGTACATTTCGGCGGCCATTTCCGGGGTGCTGGCGGCGCGGGCGACGTCGGTGGGGTCCAGGGGTTTGTTGAGTTCGGCGTGTAGCCAGTGTTGCAACTCCTGATCATTGTCCAGCTTGGTAAATTCGCCTTCGATCAAGGCGCGCTCGCGCTCATCCACATGCCCGTCAGCCTTGGCCGCGGCTACCAGTGCCTTGAGAATGCCTTGGCTGTGTTGTTCGACCTGGGCCGCTGGCAGGCGGTCGATGGTTTGCGGCTCGCCTTGGGGCGCGCTGGCCTGCTGGGCTTGCCAGTTGCCGTAAGCCTTGTAGGCAATCACACCGAGTGCGGCCAGGCCGCCGTAGGTGAGTGCCTTGCCGCCGAATTTGCGGGCTTTTTTGTTGCCCAGCAGCAAGCCCATGGCCCCCGCCGCCAGGGCGCCGCCGCCGGCACCGCCGAGCATGCTGCCGAGCCCGCCACCGTTGAGCAAGCCGCCGAGGGCGCCCTTTTCATTGGCTTTGCGTTGGCCGCCGGCCTTGTTTTGCAACATGTCCTGGCCAGACTTGAGCAGTTGATCGAGCAATCCACGGGTATTCATTCGTAGCCTCCAGACACTTGGGTTCGTAGGACCAATAGGCCTCCAGCGTAAAACTAAGTGCCAAAAAGCCGTGATCTAGAGTGCTTCCAGATGTAACGCTCAGTTGCGATGCTGGAAATGTCTTGTTGCACATGCAACGCCATCATCCCGCCATCAATCAATTTGCCTTGCTCATCGAACCGCTTAAGCTATCCGGCGTCTGTTTATTGTCCGTTGCGTTTGGCCGAAGGCATGTCCGAACCGTTATTTCTGATCCGCTACGTGCCAGGAACGGCGCGGGATTTGCTCACGACAGGTTGTCTCTATGCACCGCAGGAATTTGCTCAAAGCATCCATGGCCATTGCGGCTTACACCGGTTTGTCGGCCAGTGGCCTGCTGGCCGCGCAGGCCTGGGCCGGTAATCGGGCTGCCGATGGCAAGGCCGTGGCGTTCGATTTCGAATCGCTCAAGGCCCAGGCCAAGCAATTGGCCACCCGTGACTACCAGGACACTAAGCAGGTGCTGCCGCCGACCCTGGCCACCATGACCCCGCAGAACTTCAACGCCATCGGCTATGACCGTAACCATTCGCTGTGGAAGGAGTTGAACGGCCAACTGGACGTGCAGTTCTTCCACGTCGGCATGGGCTTCAAGACGCCGGTGCGCATGCACAGCGTCGACCCCAAGACCCGTGAAGCCCGCGAAGTGCACTTTCGCCCTTCGCTGTTCAACTATGAAAAAACCACGGTGGACACCCAGCAACTGACCGGAGACCTGGGTTTCTCCGGCTTCAAGCTGTTCAAGGCGCCGGAACTGGACCGCCATGACGTGCTCTCGTTTCTGGGCGCCAGCTACTTTCGCGCAGTGGATTCCACCGGCCAGTACGGCCTCTCGGCGCGTGGCCTGGCGATTGATACCTACGCGAAAAAACGCGAGGAATTCCCTGATTTCACGCAGTTCTGGTTCGAAACCCCGGACAAGAACGCCACGCGCTTTGTGGTCTACGCCCTGCTCGACTCGCCAAGCGCCACTGGCGCCTATCGCTTCGACATCGACTGCCAGGCCAACCAAGTGGTGATGGCGATCGACGCGCACATCAATGCGCGCACCGCCATCGAACAACTGGGCATCGCGCCCATGACCAGTATGTTCAGCTGCGGCACCCATGAGCGCCGCATGTGCGACACCATTCACCCGCAAATCCACGACTCAGACCGCCTGGCCATGTGGCGCGGCAACGGCGAATGGGTCTGCCGGCCCCTGAACAACCCGGCCAAGCTGCAATTCAACGCGTTCGCCGACACCGACCCCAAAGGCTTCGGCCTGGTGCAGACCGACCATGAGTTCGCCAGCTACCAAGACACCGTCGACTGGTACAGCAAACGCCCAAGCCTGTGGGTTGAACCGACCACGGCCTGGGGCGAAGGCTCGATCGACCTGCTGGAAATCCCCACCACTGGTGAAACCCTGGACAACATCGTGGCCTTCTGGACTCCGAAAAAACCGGTGGCCGCCGGTGATTCGCTCAACTACGGCTACAAGCTGTACTGGAGCGCACTGCCGCCAGTGAGCACGCCGCTGGCACAGGTCGACGCGACCCGTTCGGGCATGGGCGGTTTTACCGAAGGCTGGGCACCCGGCGAGCATTATCCGAAAGTATGGGCCAGGCGTTTTGCCGTGGACTTCAAGGGCGGCGGCCTGGATCGCCTGCCGGCGGGCACTGGCATCGAGCCTGTGGTGACCTGTTCCCACGGTGAGGTGAAGGACTTCAGCGTGCTGGTGCTAGACAACATCAAGGGGTACCGCATCCTGTTCGACTGGTACCCCACCAGCGACAGCGTGGAGCCGGTCGAGCTACGCCTGTTTATTCGCACCCAGGACCGCACCCTGAGTGAAACCTGGCTGTATCAGTACTTCCCGCCTGCGCCAGAACAGCGCAAGTACACCTGATGCCACACTGCACGATCATTCCCACGCAATAACGTGGGAATGATCGGATTTGGCTCAGAACCGCGACACGCTTTTCATCGCGCCAATCAAATAGCGCATCGCCACCTGATCGCTCTCGGTCAGCGCCCGATATTGCGCCAGCAACTCCATTTCATCTGAACTCAACCTTCGACCCCGTAAAGACATCCGGCGGCTCAGAAAAGACGCCACCGCACCCGCTACGCCATAGGACTTGGCCATGGACCGCTACTCCTGATATCAGTCAAATACTCCTGGTGCCCATTTCCCAACTCCCGAGAAGCGCAACGGCTTCGCGGACCAACCGCCTGTCTCCCTGGGCCAGAAGTCGGGCTTACCCTTAGCGTAGAAACTATCTCATCATTCGTGGGATTTTTTTAGAGTATTAACTTAAAAAATAACGTCGGTAATAAAAGCCTACAGCGATTGCTCACAGGGTGGTCGATATCGGCTGCGCAACGCCTACAACGCGCGCAAGAAAAAACCCACCGTGTCAGGGTGGGTTTGGCACAGAGGTGAACAGGGTCAATCCCGCAGGTCTGACTCATGGATCGGCTGATCCCGGTGGGTCGCCCGTTGGTATTGCGCCGGCCAGATTGCCTTGCGCCCACCCAGGTCATCGTCGGCGTGCAGTGGCCAGTAGGGGTCACGCAGCAGTTCGCGGGCCAGGAAAATAATGTCGGCCTGGCAGGTACGCAGGATGTGCTCGGCTTGAGCGGGTTCGGTAATCATGCCGACGGTGCCGGTGGCCATGCCCGATTCCTTGCGCACGCGCTCGGCGAAGCGCGTTTGGTATCCGGGGCCGGTAGGAATCTCGGCATTCGCGGCGGTGCCACCGGACGACACGTCGATCAGATCCACCCCCAGATCTTTCAGGCGGCGCGCCAACTCCACGGTTTCATCCGGGTTCCAGCCGTCTTCCACCCAGTCAGTGGCCGACACGCGCACAAACAGCGGCAACTCATCAGGCCACACGGCGCGCACGGCCTTGGTCACTTCCAGCACCAGGCGGATGCGGTTTTCAAAAGAGCCGCCGTAGTGGTCCTGACGCTGGTTGCTGATCGGCGAGAGGAACTGGTGCAGCAGGTACCCGTGGGCGGCGTGGATTTCCACCACTTCAAAGCCTGCGGTCAAGGCGCGCTTGGCGGCGGCGACAAAGTCGGCGATCACTTGCTGGATCTGCCCTTCGTCCAGTGGCTTGGGCTGCGTGTGATTGGGGTCGAAGGCAATCGGCGAGGGCCCCACCGGCACCCAGCCGCCCTCCTCCGGCTTGACGCTACCATGTTTGCCGATCCATGGCCGATGGGTGCTGGCCTTGCGCCCGGCATGGGCCAGCTGGATCCCAGCCACCGCGCCCTGGGCCGCGATAAAACGGGTGATGCGCCGCAACGGTTCGATCTGGGCGTCGTTCCACAGGCCCAGGTCCTGGGCTGTGATACGGCCATCGGCGGTCACCGCCGTGGCCTCGGTAAAAATCAGCCCGGCGCCACCCACGGCCCGGCTGCCGAGATGCACCAGGTGCCAGTCATTGGCCAGGCCATCGTCGCTGGAGTATTGGCACATGGGTGAAACCGCGATGCGGTTGAGCAGGGTCAATTGGCGCAGGGTGTAAGGTTCGAGCAGCTGACTCATGGCGCACCTCTTCTGGGCTTCATAGGCATTTTTGTAGGAGCGAGCTCGCTCCTACCAGCCTAGTCGACAACCGTCGTTTGCACAGGGTTCAGAAGGAAAGCGGGAGCCGATTGCCGGCTCCCGGTAGGCAGCGCCTTACATCTCGACCTGGGTGCCCAGCTCGATCACACGGTTGACCGGCAGTTTGAAGAACCGCAGGTTGCCGTTGGCGTTTTTCAACATGAAGGCAAACAACACTTCGCGCCAACGGGCCATGCCTTTGATGCGCGAGGCGATCACCGTTTCACGGCTAAGGAAGTAGGTGGTGCGCATCGGGCTGAAGTCCAGCTCATCCAAGTGGCACAGCTTCAACGCTTCGGGCACGTCTGGTTCATCGGTAAACCCGAAGTGCAGGATCACTCGGAAGAAGCCTTCGCCGTAGGCATCCACCTCGAAGCGCCGCGCTGAAGGCACCCGTGGAATGTCTTCGTAAACCACGGTCAACAGCACCACTTGCTCATGCAGCACCTGGTTATGCAGCAGGTTGTGCAACAGCGCATGGGGCACGGCGTCGGGCCGCGCGGTGAGGAACACCGCCGTGCCCTGCACGCGATGGGGCGGCTGTACGCGGATACTGCTGATGAAGATCGGCAATGGCAAGCCACCCTCGTCGAGACGGCCGACCAGCAATTGCTTGCCGCGCTTCCAGGTGGTCATCAGCACAAACAGCAC
>NZ_WKCD01000559.1:0-1045 GCF_021606625.1 Pseudomonas sp. PA-4-8C | reverse complement strand
AAGCTCAACGGCGAACGCCGCTTTGAATTCGCCCAGTTGCATAGCAACAACGTCGATGAAGCCAAGCAAGCCTTGGCGAAAATTCATGATGCCAGCGACGAAATCACCGACATCAATGTGAGCAAGGCGCTGTAAGCCATGCCGGGCCCTACCGCCGATTTGTTTGCCGATGATGCCTTGCAACAGCCTGCCGGGCGCGAGCAAATTGGCGAAGAATCCTACGTACTGAAGGGCTATGCCCTGCCCTGGATCGAGCGGTTATTGCCTGAACTGCGGCGTGTCCTGGCTCAATCACCGTTTCGGCAGATGGTCACCCCCGGCGGCTTTACCATGTCGGCGGCGCTGAGCAGTTGCGGCGAGCTGGGCTGGACCACCGACGCCCGTGGCTATCGCTACAGCCCACTCGACCCGCGCAGCCAGCAACCCTGGCCCGTCATGCCCGCCACATTGCGCCAGCTGGCGGTGGCAGCGGCTACCGAGGCTGGCTTCAGCGGTTTTCAACCCGATGCCTGCCTGATCAACCGTTACGTGCCAGGGGCGAAAATGTCCCTGCACCAGGACAAGAACGAGCGCAACTACAGCGCGCCCGTGGTCTCGGTGTCCCTGGGGCTGCCGGCGGTTTTCCTGTTCGGTGGCCATGCGCGCAGCGACAAAACCCAAAAGGTTTCGCTGTTTCATGGTGATGTGGTGGTGTGGGGCGGCGTTGATCGCCTGCGCTTTCATGGCGTGATGCCAATCAAGGACGGCGTGCATCCGATCATGGGCCCGCAGCGCATCAACCTGACCTTTCGCACCGCTGGTTAATTTGACCGCAAGCTTCGGAGTGTCGGGCATGAGCGACAGGCTTAATCTGCTCCTGAACCGTCAAGAGTGCAGGCCATGAACAACGAACACGATCCGCGCTGGGCTGCCATTATTGCCCGTGATGCCAAGGCTGACGCGCTATTTGTCTACGGCGTGAAAACCACCGGCGTGTATTGCCGCCCCAGCAGCGCCTCGCGCTTACCGCGCCCGGAAAATATCGAGTTCTTCGACACGCCGGCGC
>NZ_WKCD01000558.1:0-1082 GCF_021606625.1 Pseudomonas sp. PA-4-8C | reverse complement strand
ACGGCCGAGTGAATTCAATCGTCACTTCGACGCAACCTCTGCGTGACCCCATGGTCGTAACTGCAGCAATTGACCGGACAAAGGCTTCCCATGAGTGAAGATGCACAAGATGTCGTACTGATCGTCGAGGACGACGAATCCATTATGTTTGTGCTGGGTGAGTACCTGGCGGGCCTGGGCTACCGGGTCTTGAAGGCGGTCGACGGAGAGCAGGCCTTCGAAATCCTTGCGACCAAGCCGCATCTGGACTTGATGGTCACCGATTATCGCCTGCCGGGTGGGATCTCCGGCGTGCAGATTGCTGAGCCTGCAATCAAGTTGCGTCCGGAACTGAAAGTGATCTTTATCAGCGGTTACCCGCAGGAGATTCTTGACTGCCACAGCCCGATCACGCGCAATGCACCGATTCTGGCCAAGCCGTTTGATCTGGATACGTTGCAGGAGCATATCCAGAGGTTATTGGCGTAATAACCAAGGTTCTTCTCGCACGCCGAGAAGAACCTTTTAATGCAGGGCGTTTCTTTTCAGCTTGTCGCCGCCTTTATGCCGAAGGCACGAAATCCTTTAAAGGCAGGCCATAGGGCTGTTTGCTGACGGGATCAAGTGCATACCATTTGCCATTTTTCTGGGTGGCCGCAATTTTAGTCATGCTGCCCTGCATCGTGGCGCTGCCCACGGTGGCGTTCTCAACGTTCCTGAATATCTTTACGGGGTCATAGTTGATTTTTATCCGGGGTTGGTTATTTCCCTCGGGGCCGCGGCTGGCCAAGTAGCTGATACCTTCCTGCACCCCGGCCAGTAGCAGGCCCTGGGCATCTATGGGGTTGAGCGCGCCTATTGCGCCACGCAACAGCTTTTTCGCGGTGCTCCCCAGCGTAGATGTGGCCGTCCTGACGCCAGCGCCCGCGGCCCGTGCGGCCCCACCGGCGCCGGCCAGGATAAAACCGAACGCGTCGAACGCCAAATCGATGAGGCCTTCTCGCCAGTTGCCCTTGATAAAGTTAGTGATGGCGTTGTAACCGGGAATCAGACCCAACACGAAATCTTCTAATTTTTGATAAAAAGGTACTTCACCATCGAAC
>NZ_WKCD01000557.1:0-1092 GCF_021606625.1 Pseudomonas sp. PA-4-8C | reverse complement strand
GGCGGACTCAAGTTCCAAGTGCAACAGTCAGTTGACCGTATTCAAGTTATTGGTCGCCAGGAGCTGCAGGTGCTCGGTCAGCACCTCTATGGGGAATTTCCAGCCCAGGGTTTGGCGCGGCCGCGTGTTCAACAGGTCAGCGATCTCATCGAGCCGCTCCTGAGTCACCAGCGACAGGTCCGTTCCCTTGGGCAGATACTGGCGCAGCAGCCCGTTGGTGTTCTCGTTGCTGCCCCGCTGCCAGGGGCTGTGGGGGTCGGCGAAGTAGATCTTCATGCCCGTGCGTGCGCTCAGTTCGGCGTGCTTGGCCATTTCACTGCCCTGGTCGTGGGTCATGGTCTTGAGCAACGAGGGGGCCATGCGTGACAGCTCTCGGGTCATCGCCTCGAGGGCGGCGTCTGCGCTGGGGACCTCGAGTTTGGCCAGGATCACGAAGCGACTGGTGCGTTCGACCATCGTCGCCACCGCCGAGCGGTTGCCGGCCCCCATGATCAAGTCACTCTCCCAATGCCCTGGAACCTGCCGGCCTTCGACCTCCTCCGGGCGCTGGCGAATGTTCTGCTCAGCCGGATAACGCTCACCTCGGCTGGCGTTACGGCTACGCGGACGTCGCTTGCCCTGGCCTTGGCGCAGGTAGCCGATGAGCTGGCGCTTGAGCTCGCCGCGGGGGAATGCGTAGATCGTCAGGTAGATCGTTTCGTGACTCACATGCCACTCGGGGTTGTCCGGCCAGTTGGCCTTCAGTCTGGCGGCGATCTGCTGGGGAGACCAGCCCTTGGCGAGCATCCGGGTGACCACCTGGAACAGCTCGGTGCCCAGCAGCAGGCAACGCTGGCGGCGCGGTCTGTGGCGCAACGTCCGGGCCCTGGCCACAGCGACGCTCACATCATAGTGCCCATCTTCAGCATTACGGCGTAGCTCACGGCTCAGACTGCTGGGCGAACGTTCCAACACCTGGGCGATGACCCTCAGGCTGTCACCTTGCCGGCGCATGAGCATCAGTGTCACTCGCTCTTCGGTATTCAAGTGGCTGTAGGTCTTTTTCATCGCAACACCTTACCTCAGGTGTTGCACTTGCTCCTTGAGACCGCC
>NZ_WKCD01000556.1:0-1093 GCF_021606625.1 Pseudomonas sp. PA-4-8C | reverse complement strand
ACCGGCAAACCGGGCGCAACCGTGCAATTGCAAGACAGCGCAGGCAAACCGATCGGTTCGCCAGTGACCTTGGACGCTCAAGGCAAAGGCGAAATCCAAATCCCGACCACGGTCAGCGGCCAGGCGGTGTCTGCGGTACAAACAGTAGGAGGCGCTGATTCACTGCCGTCTGCTGCCGTTACCGTTCCATTGCTCAAGCCTGTACTGGGTGCGGTGGATGCAGACAAAGGCGCACTGCCGGTCACCGGCAAGCCGGGTGCTAGCGTGCAGTTGCAGGACAAGGACGGTAAGCCCGTCGGTGCTCCGGTCACTCTGGACGATAAAGGCCAGGGCATTATCAAGTTGCCGCAAGAGGTGAGCGGCGAATCTGTAGGCGTGGTCGCCAAGGCCGATGGCCAGCAATCGCCAGTCGCGACTGTTACCGTTCCGCCATTGAAGCCAACGCTGAGTGAAGTTGATCCGCAAACCGGCAAGGTTGAAGTCACCGGCAAGCCGGGCGCAACCGTGCAATTGCAAGACAGCACCGGCAAACCGATCGGTTCGCCAGTGACCTTGGACGCTCAAGGCAAAGGCGAAATCCAGATCCCGACCACGGTCAGCGGTCAGGCGGTGTCTGCGGTACAAACAGTCGGTGGTGTTGATTCGCTGCCGTCCGCCGCCGTTACCGTTCCGTTGCTTAAGCCTGTGCCGGGTACGGTGGATGCGGACAAAGGCGAGTTGCCGGTGACCGGCAAGCCGGGTGCAACCGTGCAGTTGCAGGACAAGGACGGTAAGCCCGTCGGCGAAGCGGTCGTCCTGGATGACAAAGGCCAGGGCATTATCAAGTTGCCGCAAGAGGTGAGCGGCGAATCTGTAGGCGTGGTCGCCAAGGCCGAGGGCCAGCAATCGCCAGTCGCGACTGTTACCGTTCCGCCATTGAAGCCAACGTTGAGTGAGGTCGATCCGCAAACCGGCAAGGTTGAAGTCACCGGCAAACCGGGCGCAACCGTGCAATTGCAAGACAGCGCAGGCAAACCGATCGGTTCGCCAGTGACCTTGGACGCTCAAGGCAAAGGCGAAATCCAAATCCCGACCACGGTCAGCGGCCAGGCGG
>NZ_WKCD01000555.1:0-1098 GCF_021606625.1 Pseudomonas sp. PA-4-8C | reverse complement strand
GGCGGTTGCAGGAGCTGAGTGCAACACAGTTACTGGATTGAGGCGGGAGCCTCGTGATGCTTGGCCATCAGCTCGGTCATGACCTCGATGGGGCACTTGAAACCGAAGCGCTTACGCGGTCGGATGTTCAACTCGTAGGCAATCGCATCCAACTGCTCTTGGCTGCACACCGACAGATCCGTGCCCTTGGGCAGGTACTGGCGGATCAGTCCGTTGATGTTCTCATTGCTGCCGCGCTGCCAGGGGCTGTGCGGGTCGCAGAAGTAAATTGCCACCCCGGTCTTCTGGGTGATTTCCGCGTGACGCGCCATCTCCCGCCCTTGGTCGTAGGTCATGCTCTTGCGGGCCGCCAGCGGCATATGGTTCAGCGCCGAACTGAAGCCTTCCACGGCCGAGGTCGCCGTCGCGTCTTGCATCTTCACCAGCATCAGGTAGCCGCTGGTGCGTTCGACTAGCGTACCCACGGCCGATGCGTTGGCTTTGCCCTTGATCAAGTCGCCCTCCCAATGTCCCGGCATCACGCGATCCTCGATCTCCGGCGGACGCACATGGATGCTGACCATGTCCGGGATCTGGCCACGGCGATCTACGCCGCCAGAACGCGGACGGCGGGAGGTTTTGCCTTGCCGCAGGCAGATGATCAGCTCCTTGCGCAGTTCGCCGACCGGCAGGGCATAGATCGCGTTGTAGATCGTCTCGCGGCAGACGTAGGCGTCTTCGAAGCTTGGGGATTTCATGGTTCGCAGCTTGCCGGCAATCTGCTCGGGAGAAAAGCGCTGTCGCAGCAGGTGGGCGACCAGCTCGAACAATTCGTTGCCGGGCACCAGCTTTTGCCGGGGCCGGCAGGGCAATCGACGATCGCGCATGGCTTGTTGGGCATGCTGGGTGGTGTACTCACCCCGGGCATCACGATTGCGACGGATCTCGCGACTGATCGTTGAGGGGCTGCGGTTGAGCATTCGGGCAATGGCGCGCTGGCTCATGCCACGCAGCAGACTGACCTGGATATCGGAGCGTTCTTCAACGCTGAGTTCGTGATAAGACATGGCAACACCCTACCGGAAAGGTCAGGTGTTGCACTCAGTTTTTGCCGCCGCC
>NZ_WKCD01000554.1:0-1099 GCF_021606625.1 Pseudomonas sp. PA-4-8C | reverse complement strand
CGCTTGATGAGCACATCCCAAGCCTTCGCGACTCGATCCGGCCCCCAGCCCAATTCAGTTGGCTTACCGGAAAAACCGTGTCCCGGAATCGATGGAATGATCACGTCGAACGAATCTTCAACCTTACCGCCGTAAGCAACGGGATCCGTCAGCGGGCCGATCGTCTTCAGGAACTCAAACTGTGAGCCAGGCCATCCGTGTGTCAGAAGCAGCGGCATCGCGTTGGGGTTTGGCGAGCGAACATGGATGAATTGAATATCCACGCCGTCGATAGTCGTGATGAATTCAGGCAGCGCATTGAGCTTCGCTTCAGCCTTGCGCCAGTCATAGCCGCTGCCCCAATACTTCACCAGCGCCTGGACCTGGGCCAACTGCACGCCTTGGGACACGTCATGGACGGTTTCTTTGTCCGGCCAGCGGGTCGCCGCAATGCGCTTTTTCAGATCGGTCAATTGCGCTTCATCGACGTGAATTCGATAAGGTCTAATCGATTCGGGACTGGTCGAGGCCCAGCTGGCAACTGACGCATCGGCGGCCGGGCCAGCAGCCCAGGCACCACCGCTGCCGGCTATCAGGGCCAACCCCAAAACACCCATTCTCACGGAAGAAGCCAGACAATGGCGCCAGGTGAAACCGAACGTAGCTACAGGCATTTTGAATTTCCTATAAGTCATTGGTCGACAACGTCGCGAAACGCGCAGAGATAGCCGCGAGTTAAATGAGTCATCCATTGGAGAAGGTTTGCGCCTTCTCGATGGGTTCATTTAAAGCCCCGCTGGTATCCCGTATGTGTCATCAACCGACTTAAAGGAATCGCTGTGTATCTATCCAAAGCGCAGATACAAAACGATACAAATGCGCCAATCGCTGCTAAAGACAGGGTTCCACGTCGTGATCTAACCCCTGCCCATTCACGCCTTGATCGATTTGGGTATCGCGATACGGCTACTGGTCTTAATTTCGCGTAAAGCCAGACTGGACTGGATGGACGCAATACCCACCTGGCGCCTGAGCACCTGCTCGATAAAGTCACTGTAGCTATCAAGATCCTCTGCCAACACTTGCAGCACGTAATCGGCATCCCCGGTGATCTTGTGAC
>NZ_WKCD01000553.1:0-1101 GCF_021606625.1 Pseudomonas sp. PA-4-8C | reverse complement strand
CAATAAGACTGCTGAGCACTCCCTCATGACCCAGCAAAACCTTTACCTCGGCATCGATTGCGGCACCCAGGGCACCAAGGCCATCGTCCTCGATGCGTCCAGCGGCAAGGTGCTGGGCCTGGGCGCCGCCGCGCACACTTTGATCAGCGGCGCCAATGGTCGCCGCGAACAACATACCCAGGAATGGCTGGACGCCTTCACCGCCGCCACCCACCGCGCCCTGCAACAGGCCGGCGTGGATGGCCAGGACATCCTCGGCATCGGCGTGTCCGGCCAGCAACACGGCCTGGTGCTACTGGACGAACAAGGTGAAGTGTTGCGCCCGGCCAAACTGTGGTGCGACACCGAAACCACGCCGGAGAACGACCGGCTGCTGCAACATCTGGGCGGCGAACGTGGGTCCCTGGAGCGCCTGGGTGTGGCTATCGCACCGGGCTACACCGTGTCCAAGCTGCTCTGGACCCGTGAACAGCACCCGGACGTCTTCGCGCGCATCGCCCATATCCTGCTGCCCCACGATTACCTCAACTACTGGCTCACCGGCCGCGCCTGCGCCGAGTACGGCGACGCATCGGGCACCGGTTACTTCAACGTGCGCCGCCGCGAATGGGATGTGGCAATGCTCCAGCACATCGACCCCAGCGGCCGCCTGCAAGCCGCGTTGCCGACACTGATCGAAGCCGACCAAGCGGTGGGCACCATCCTGCCGGCCATCGCCGAGCGCCTGGGCATCAACCCCAACGCGGTGGTGTCCAGTGGTGGCGGCGACAATATGATGGGCGCCATTGGTACCGGCAATATCGCCCCCGGCGTGATCACCATGAGCCTGGGTTCATCGGGCACCGTGTATGCCTTTGCCGACCAGCCGAACGTCAGCCCCCAGGCCTCGGTGGCGACCTTCTGCTCTTCCAGCGGCGGTTGGCTGCCGCTGATTTGCACCATGAACCTGACCAATGCCACCGGGGTGATTCGCGAGCTGTTCGAACTGGACCTCGACGCCTTCAACGCCCTGGTCGAACAGGCGCCGATCGGCGCCGAAGGGGTGAGCATGTTGCCGTTTCTCAACGGCGAACGCGTGCCCGCCCTGCCCCACGCTACCGG
>NZ_WKCD01000552.1:0-1109 GCF_021606625.1 Pseudomonas sp. PA-4-8C | reverse complement strand
CCTCATAGTCGACCACAAACAATTTGTCGGTGTGGCCGGGCAATTCTTTGAGACGGCGCAGGTAACGCAACACCACTTCCAGGCTGACGTCTTCGCGGATGGTGACCATCTCGAAGTCCATCAGGGCGCCGACCTGATCTTCGTCGTACGACAGCGCGGAACGCACACGCTCACGCTGCTGCGTATCGAGCGCCTCCATCAACTCATGGACAACGTCACGGGGCAGCTCAGGGGCCAAGTCAGCCAGTTCGTCCGCATCCATCTCCTTGGCGGCAGCCAGGAGCTCGTGGTCATCCATGTCGGCGATGAGCGTTTCACGCACCGAGTCCGATACTTCCAGCAGGATGTCACCGTCGCGATCAGCCTTGACCAACTGCCACAGGGTCAGTCGATCATCCAGCGGCAAGGCTTCAAGAATATAGGCGACGTCGGCGGAGTGCAGGTCATCGAGCTTGCGTTGCAACTCGACGAGGTTTTGCCGGTGAACCAGGTTTTCGACGCGGTCGTGGTTCGGACCTTCCTGGCGGTGCGTGAGGTCTTCGACCACGCGCTGGCGCTGCAGCAGCTCGATAACTTGAGCCAGACGATCCTGCAGGCTTTCTTGTGTTTTCTTTACTTCTACTTCGGTCATAGGCGAACTCCACTCCCAGCAGCGGGGCACGCCGGAAGGATCAATCAGTCAATTCATGATTGGTAAAACGGGGTACTGAGTAACTACTGGGTAAGTCCATGGAGGTATTCCACAAGCCCCGGCGGGGCTGACGGGCGCATGATACACCGCCCGGACGTTTTAAACGTTAAAAAACTGGAAAGAACAAGCGCTTGCACGCCAAAGCTCAGTATTGGCTGCATCTATGAACTGCGACGACGCAGGCGCGGGGGAAAACACATGAGGAGGGAGAAAAAGGAGAACGCCGGATAAAAGCTACACAAACCCCAGACGGCAAAAAGCCCGCACTAGGCGGGCTTTTTGTTTGTATGGTGCACTCGACAGGATTCGAACCTGTGACCGCTCGGTTCGTAGCCGAGTACTCTATCCAGCTGAGCTACGAGTGCAGATTGTGTTTTTAGACCAGATCACAACTGGTTGGAGCCAAGCTACCTGCATC
>NZ_WKCD01000551.1:0-1139 GCF_021606625.1 Pseudomonas sp. PA-4-8C | reverse complement strand
ACTCCCCTCCCCTGTAAACCGCTGCAAAGTCCCTCGCCTGATCAAACAGTGCGAGGGATTGCAGATGGTTTTTCCTGTGAGTGCCTTGGTTACCTGGCCGCCCCCCGTGGGGAGCCGTCGCGGATGACCCAAGCAGCCCAAATTACCTTTATCGAACACGAGCTGGATGGTTTCCATCAGAGCCTGGCGGAGTATCGCCAGCAGATGGGCGCCTGGTATTCGCGTGCGCTGGATACGGTCAGTCATGCAGCGGACATGCCGTCGTTGCTGGGTATGGACCGAGTGTTGCGGGCTGGGGATGCACAGCAGTCGGTGAGTCTTGGCGATGCGGACTTTGCCACGGTGACCCGCTGCCCCGCAGGGGGTGTGCTGAAGATCCAGAGCAGGTTCGAGTCAGCGTACGACGTGCCGATCGGCAATATCCCGGTTGAGGTGATCGGGCTGGATGACGGCAGTTCCAGGGTCATCCTGCTCGACGAGCAAGGCGAAGGTTCCCACGACTGCGCCGCCGGCGGGCGTTATCAGGTGAGGGTTCAAGGCGGTGTTTCAGCGCAGCAAGTCGACGCCTTGTTTGCTTCCTATGCGGGGCTGACAGCGGATCTTGAGCAATGGCTGCGCGAGCAGTGGCAAGGCTTCAAGCCGCACTGGCAGCGATCCCCCGCCAGCGCAATTGGCAACGGCGTGCTGGCCGGCAGTTGGGCAGCGATCCATGACGCGTGGGACAGCATCAAGCAGGTGCAGGCGATGCTTGAAGACCCGCTCAAGTACGCCGAGCAACTGGGTAGCGAGGCGGCCAGGTTGGCGCAAATCGCCACTGATGCGCCCAGGGTCATGGAACAGGCGATGTTGCTGGCCAGTGATGAGGCGGCGCTGTACCTGTTACTGCGCACCGCCATGATCTGGCTGGAGGCGCTACCGCCCAGTGAAGTCGCGCAAGCAGCCGCCGGTTTTATGGTGTCGCTGCTGATTGACCTGGTGATTGGCGCGGTGCTGACCATCGCGCTGCCGGCAGCGGGCGTGGCGTATTTGAGTATGCGCCTGGTCAAGTACGGTGCGTGGGTGCTTCAGTCAGCCGTGGGCTTCGTGACCGGTGTGCTGACGATCCTCACGAAGTTCATGCAGGCGGTCGACCGCTACAA
>NZ_WKCD01000550.1:0-1142 GCF_021606625.1 Pseudomonas sp. PA-4-8C | reverse complement strand
CAGTACCAGGCTGCACAGCGCTGGCAAAAACAACAGCGTCAACACCGTGCCCACCAACACCCCGCCAATCAGCACATAGGCCAGGGACGACCAGAACACCGACAACGTCAACGGAATAAACGCCAGCGCCGCCGCCAGTGCGGTCAGGATCACGGGGCGGGCACGCCGCACGGTGGCTTCGATAATGGCCTCGCGAATCGCCATGCCGTGGTCCTGGTTCTGGCGTATCTGGTCGGTGAAGATCAGCGTGTTGCGCATCAGGATGCCGCCGATGCCGATCAGGCCCAGGATCGCGTTGAAGCCGAACGGCTGGTTGAACAACAACAAGGTGGGCACTGCGCCGATCAGGCCCAAAGGCGCGGTAGCGAACACCATGAACATCACGCCAAAGGAGCGCACCTGGAACATGATCACCGTGAGGGTCAGCAGGATCATGATCGGGAACAGCGCCGCCAGGGCGACGTTGGCCTTGGCGCTTTCCTCAACCGGGCCGCCGATGTCGATTTTGTAACCGCTGGGCAACTTCGCGATCAGCGGTTGCAGGTCTTTGTACACGGCCATTTCCACATCGGGCGGTTGTACGCCGTCGATGATGTCGGCGCGCACTTCCACGGTGGTGGCGCGGTCGCGGCGCTTGAGGATCGGCTCTTCCATTACCGCTTGGAAATGCCCGACCTGGGCCAATGGCACCGACGTACCGGCGCTGTTGGTCAGCGTCATGTTGTTGAGGTTGGCCAGGTCTTCACGCTGGCTGCCCTGGGCACGGGCCACCACCGACACGGTGCGGTTGCCTTCGCGCACTTCGGTGATCGGGTTGCCGCTGAGCAAAGCGTTGAGCTGGGACTTGACCTCGTCCGGCGTGAACCCCAGCAGGCGCAAGCGATCCTGATCCAGCACCAGGCGATAACCGCTGGCACGTTCGCCCCATTCGAGGAAGGTGTCGCGGGTCAGCTTGTTGCCGGCTACCACCTGACGCACGTCTTCAGACAGCCCGCGCAGCACATTCAGGTCCGGCCCGGAAACGCGGAACACCACCGGGAACGGCACTGGCGGGCCGAAGACGAGCTGTGTGACCCGAACCCGCGCCGAAGGGAATTCGCCTGCCGCAATGCGCTCACGCATCCGCAGTTTCAGTGCGTCGC
>NZ_WKCD01000055.1:0-24801 GCF_021606625.1 Pseudomonas sp. PA-4-8C | reverse complement strand
GCTTAGATGGTGCTTCTGGGCATCGTTCGAAAAAGCCCCAGATTTCACGACGGGGGCTTTTTCATTTCATATTTGGTGCCCCGGCGCCGTTTGAACCTGCAGGTATAGCCCTCGTGTTTAAAGGGTTTTGTCTTCTTGTCGTTTCAAAGGGATACACCAGGGGATACACGGCGCTGTCTGCTGGGGCGTTTTTGGCCCGTTTCACGCTGGCTGAAAAGCCGTCGAGGTACGTTGTCCCGTCCCCGACGAACGGTAACGTCATCGCGATAACCCGCCATAAGTGCAAAGGTATGGTCGTCACCACCACTCCTTTGATGGATCAATCCAAAAGTGGCTGATTATCACGTTCCTCGCTTTTAAGGAGGCATCGCCATACTTTCGCGGCGATTGCGCTGGCGCCGTGTGGTGCTTCCCCCACACTGAGGCGTTCTTGCCATTCCCTCGCGGCAGCACCACCCCGGATCAGGGTAGTGGTAATTCATGGGGTAATTCTCGAAAGGGTGTTGTCCGGCGTTCTGCGTAACTAGCCTGGGCTCCCATTCCGGTATGGCAGGTACTGGAAAAACTACCGAGGTTCCGGCAGTTCACTTTCCCGCCTACCAGCTCATTTCCCTGATTACGCGCCTTGGATCAGTTCCCTGCGAAAGTGCGCGTCGGGCGTCCTTGGTGAGCTGATCGACGACTTGCTCCTCGAATGCTGCCGCCATTGCGTTGGCCTTCCTGACGATCAGCAGCGCCAGCTCCGGCGGAAACACCACCTTGTCGGAGGGTAGATAATCACAGTCGATAACGGACACGGTCCTATCCTCGGTGCGCGGTTGATGCTGGCGCCGGAACGAATCGGGGCCAGCGGATGAACTGCAGTTGTTACCAGCGGAACGCGAGCAGCTATCTGGAATTCGGGAAGTTGACCAAGCTGGCGAGCCGACCGGTTTCCGCTCCTGGGTAAACAACTCGTTCACCACCTGCTTCGACCTGCTGTCAGGCTGCTGGAAGCTACGGCAAATACTTGACGAGCATCAAGCACCAGCACGCCACCTTTAACGCTGGAAGCTGCGCATTGCTTGGGCTGTGGACAATTCCCCCATGGTCTGTCGGCAAAAATCCGTCTAGGGCCTGTCTAGTATTGCCTGGCGCGCTAGGCATTTTTCTGCCCCGGTATTTCACCACCCCATCGCGCCAGGATATTGATCGAGCATCCACCTTGACGGCCGCCTCTCGAATTTTAGACGGGGCGAATGCTGGTCAGGCAGCCCGAATGCTCGCAAAGCCTTGACCTGCGTGGCTTTCAGCGCTCCAACCGCTGATGGCGCCGGATAAATCCGTCAAGACCTGTCAAGAATTTCGTCAAGGCTCCGTCAAGGCTGGTCAAGGATTCTGGAGGCGTTTACCTGGTTCGATCCTGGGCCACTGGTCAAGCAAATGACCGTCGCGGCTCTCCCCGATTCTGGACGAGGTAGCTATCCGGTCGCCTACCAGATCTGCCGCCAGCCGGCGTACGCGTTGGTTCCTGGGCGGACTTGGATGATCCGCGGCCTCCGCACGGGGTAAGCCTCAGACGGCCACCCAGCGCGGGTTTCGTCTCATGCCTGTCTCACATTCCGTCAAAGTGTGGTCAAAGTGCCGCAGGCCTCCATGGTACAAACGCATGACCATGCTGTGGCTCCTATGGTCACTCAGAGTTATTTGGAAGATCCTATTACTCTGCTGTTGATTCTCGATTTTGCGGCGGAAGGAACGTTTCAGGATGGGCGCTCAGATACTGTTCAAAACGTTTTGCATTCTTGTATTCGTTGTATCCGGTGGCGAATAAAGCGCTACCGCAGGTAAACGTAAAGACGAGACAAAGCCCAATGAAAAATCCATAAGGCGGCCCCGCTTTCAACATGACTGCGATGCCCAGGATAGCTCCAACAGCCATGAAGATCATTGCTACGAGCATTCCGGCCCAAGCGCCAATTACGTCTGAGTGCCGGATTCTGATAAAAGGTGTGGGGTTCTCTGGAGTAATGACCAAGTATTTGGCTACTTGGCGGATCTGCTTCCTGTCCCAAAGCCCCAACTGGGCGAGCTTTAGCAACGCAGCTGCCTTTACGGAGCTGGCACGAATACCCGAAGCGATGTGAAACCCTTCAAGCTGGATTGCATCATCGAGATAAGTAGTAAATGGGCTCTCCACTACCAGATCACTGCGTAGTTCTTTCAAGCGCTTGTATCGCTTATGTACGAAGTGGCTATCGTAAAATTCCAGCGCCTTGACCAAGGCAGTGATCAGAATTACGACGACTCCTGCAAGTGCTGTAACGATCGCAGAACTGCTATTGGAAAAGCTTTGAATTTGCTCAAGCATAGTTGCCACTTTTTAGATAACGGAAACGATCATATTGCCTTCATCCCCGCTACCATTCTACTTCGATCAGGAATCTATCTGTATTGGCTATAGAGCAGTGGCGTTCTAAGAAAAAAAGCAGGCATTTGGCGGCCATGATTTTTGAAGGCCGGGGGCTTTGGAGAGGCGAGCCTGAGTGCGAACTCCCTGCTGGTTTCGAGAGCGTAGCACCGGCGCCGCGAATGCCCGGAATCACCTTTAAGTGGTATGCGTCTGCCGGCGGCAAGGTGTCCTGGCGATGTGATACGGGATTTCCCCGCATCTAGCACGTGAGCCCCCGCCAGCAGGGCCGCTGTGGATTCTCAGGCGGCCACGCTCGCCGAATCCGTCTCATGCCGGTCTCACATTCGCCAGCGATTCGGTAATGCCCAGGTAAAAGTAGGCGGGCCGAACGCGCCGTATCCGTCTGGGGTCTGTCAGGGGTATCAGCGGCCACGGTGCGCTTGTTTGACGGGCTGGGTGCGTAATAAGCCTCAGACGCCCACCCGGCGAGGGTTTGGTCTGATGGCTGTCTCGCATTCCGTCAAAGCGTAGTCAAAGTGGGGTGAGTCAAACAGTTCTAGTCACTAGGCGATCGGTCAAACGTCGCGAGGATAGAAATTGATCAAGAGCCGGTAATCAGGAAAAAGGGCAGCGTAAAACCCTTCCGTTAGAACTAGCTTGGCAATCACCTCCTCTGCGTTCGTATATCCAGCTTTTTTGAGCTCTGGCATAACATCGTCCGTAATCTCAACTAGTCGTCGCTCCAAGGCCTCGAGGCGGTCATGTTCGACGTCCATCTGGATAACGGAAAAAATATTGTGTCCTGATGCGGCCGTTCCACCGCCTATTGGGCCGTACGTAGTGCCATCCTTGGTTAGGAAAAAGGAGTTGGTGTGTTTTTTTCTTAGAGCGGCTCTCTGCGTATCAGTGAGCCTTTCCCCTCTCACACCGTGCATAACCCAGCGAGCGACTGACTCCGGCCAGTTACGATGGACTGTTTCGACGACTTCGCTCTCTGTCCAAGCTCCATGGCTGTAAACATCTACTGCATAGAAATGCTCGTCCGTGACTCTGGCAAAGAGCAGAGGGCCTGTGCGACGTGCAAAGCCATTTTGGATATCGGTGCCTAGGTGTAAGTGGTAGACCCCCCAATCATTCAGCATTGGGTCTGTGTCTTCTGGGTTATTAATCAACTTGCTCAGGTGAGGGGTTAGATCTCCCCCATCTTTCACTTTTTGCTGTATTAGGTCCCAGCCAGCCTGGTGTTCTGCGGGGCACTCGAAGGTATCCGATACAAGTTGCGTCCTAGGCTTCGCGGATATGCGTCTTTGTGCTGCGTTGAAGTAATGAACCGGGAAGTCTGTAGTAAATCCTGTCGTGTCCATCCCCCATTCCTTGCTCATGATCTCCTTGAGCGTGTCGTGCCAGTCTGCCTTGAAGTCCATGATCAATTTCATTAGGGCGCCCTCCGATTTGCGCATCTTGATCTTACGCGTCCATAGGCGTTTGTGAAGAGTCTGCAACCTCGCCGCGCCACCTCCTTGGGATTGTTCGGCAACTGATCGGGTTGCCAGTGGAAACCACTGCAAAACCCTGGAAACCACAGTGGAAACCAGCGCATAGCAATCGCTAGGATTGGTAACTTTCCGTGTTAACCAGGGTGGTAACCACTGGCTGGGTTCGCACCACGTTCGCGTAATAGGGTGCGAACCAGAAGTGCGAACCTCAGTGCGAACCTGCTACCGGTACGCGCCCGAATGAGTACCAACCGTGCGTACTGAGCTGCGTACTTGCTGTGCGCAATTTGCGCAATTACTGCGCATTCCGGTGGCGAGCCGTCGCTGGCGCTGGGGAGCCTTCATGCCGGCCTGGGCATCACGCCGCCCCAGTGCGTGAATATGCTGCGTGAAGGGTGCGTGAAACCTTGGCGGGTGAGAGCTTCGCGCATTGACCAGGTGCGCGACGGGCGTGCGCGAAGTACTGCGCGAAATCGCGGAGACCTGCGCCTATTGAATACCGCACTGACGTAATGCGACCTCCAGCGATTGGTCTAGTACATATTCCCCGGTCGTAGACGCTGCTTGATTCAGTCCAACAGTGCGATAGATAAGCGTCTTGCCGGATCGCATCTCTTTGAGAATTGACTGAGCTTTCTCACCTGTTGACGCGGTAAACGGCGACATGGACCGTGCTGTAGCCTCCATCGCAGTCTTGTAGGCATTTTCCACTATTTGTTGCTGCTGGGGATCTTTCGGTGCGTAGGCTTGCATAGCTTTAAGCTGGCCCTCGGGCACATAGTCCAGCGGGGTTTCGCTGGTGCTGATCGTCCATGCCTTATTCTGATCGACTCTGAGCTGGACGTCGCCGACCGGGATCAGGAAGCGGCCTCCGCTTTTTACGCCCACTCTTAAGTCGCCATTTACCACCTCAATGTATGGGTAGTATTGATTGCTGACGGTGTATATCCCGCCCCTTGTGTAGTAGCTGCCCACCGTGACCGCGCAGCTGGATTTATCAGTGAATTTGTCAGTGTTGTGGACAGTCACCCATTCGACAGCAGGGCCGGTAGCACAGCCAGACGTCAGTAGGGCTAGCAATAAGACAGGGGCGAGCTTCACATTCACATTCCTTGTATTGGGTTGATCTTGTCAGGTGGCCGGCAATATAGCAGGCGGGACTGCTATACCGCGTGGCTCGGCCAGCATTTGGCTCCCCCCATGGGGTGTTTCTCCGAGAGGAATTGGACGAGCAGTTGGCCTGCCAGTAGTGGTCACTGATGGTGGTTACCGCGCTTGGTCACCACCCTGGCTCCGGCGTAGATCATCGCCAAACCGTGGATACCAAAGTGGATACCGCACGACATTATCCGCGCCGGCGACTTAACAAAACTTAACCTTTTTTCAGGACAAGAACTTGTCAAAACTTGACATCAAGCGCGCACCAGAACCTGACAAAACCTGACATTAGATCGAGTGCGGGGCCTGGCATGATGTTGACAAATGTTGACATCCCGGCGGCCTATAGCCGATGGCAAGGCTCGCGGACTGTTAGCAAAAGTTAGTCCCTGGGGAGGTAGGCCAACCCGTCACCCTGTTAACAATTATCAAGGTTGGCGGGAGGCGGGCGACTCCGTGACGGATGGTAACCGGGCAGGGTGGTTACTTTTGGTGGTTACCAGAGTGGTTACCGGGTCACGAGCTTTCGGGGCGGAACAAGATTATCCGCAGGTACGTAGGTGACCAGTAACGTCGCCACGTTACTTTTTTTGCTCCCCAAAATGCCTATTGAGAGCAGGTTCTTTTCCTCAATATCAGACCAGCTTACATACTCTTTAATATCAAGCTCTGGCTTGCCCACTTGCTTTGATACGTAGCTGACAACCTGTTTTATTTTAGAGAATTCAAAGTCAACCATTGAGCTGTAATGACGCCCCTGGTAATAGCAGTGCGTGATTTTTGTTGGCTTCACGCCAAGATCTAGGGGGGCCGGGTGAGCTTCGATATAGCAGCGGTCGTCACCTTCGCCGAAACCGTTATCAACAAGTCCTGAGGTCGGGTTGTAGGGCTCCGCCCAGCGCTGCCCGCCTACGCCAGCAAACAGGCCGTCCACAGATGGTGTCTCGCCTTCCCATGTCAGTCCGCTTACATCAAACTTGAACTGGCTTTTCCCCTGCTTGTAGATGGGAACTTCGACGATTAGTTTGCTGGCGAGCTTTGCAGTCGCGACGAATTGATTCGGGTTCTGTACGTACAAAATGGTATTGGAATCTTTTCCAGGTGCTGCTTTCAGTTCCAAAACTTTACCGTCATCAAACTTCATGCTTACCTCACATAATGGCGGCAAGCATGAAAATTGCGCATTTTCTAGATCAAAAATAAATGCATTTCCGCTGGCTGACCGGACGCTGGTAATCACAAGTTTGGCCTGACTAGCCTGAGGGCTTATTGTTTTCTCAGACCTGATCGTAGCGGAGATTGCCTTTTCCCCGCGCATCTCGTCGACGTGTTCCGAGTATTTCCAGTCGGCGTATGACGATACTGGAGAAAGGGACAAAAGAACCGCCAAAGCTTTTCCCATTGCGCGCATTCGACACTCCTTCAAAAAGGGGACAGATTTATTTTCAACCCGTCGTGAAGCCGCGTAAGGAGGGAATCACCTCGTCGGCCGATGAGACGTTTCTGGTGCTGCACAAGCGCTTTCCGAACTAGGTTTTATCAGCGCGTTTTGAGGTGTTGCATAAGCACTAAATCACCACCCAAAAAAAAGCCCCAGATCTCCCGACCTGAGGCTTTTTCATTTCACATCTGGTGCACCCGGCGGGATTCGAACCCACGACCCCTGCCTTCGGAGGGCAGTACTCTATCCAGCTGAGCTACGGATGCTTGTGCGGGCGACATCATACCCATGTCGACCTGATGCGTCCATTCCGGCATTCTCCCCGCCCCCTGTCGTCCATTTCCGACAAAAAATGGCTATTCGCCACCCTCATTCACAACTCCCCGCGCCGCACGTCCCTTTGTTTGCTTTGCTCTTGTGGCTTTAACCCCGCTTCCACGCCGCAATTCCTCAGGTGAACGCATGCATTCCAAAGGAACCGTGATGCTCGATCTCCCGCTCAGACAAACCCTGCTGGCTCGCTCCGATTTGTTTCGAGGTATGCCGGAGCATCTCTTGCGCTACGTCGCCACCCATATGGTGGAGCGCACGCTGGATGATCGTGAGCTGTTGTATTTCAAGGATGACACCCTCGAATTCATTGCGTTGGTAGTGGAGGGCCGGATTTATTCGGTGGTGCATGGGCCGGATGGGCGCGAGCAGATTATCGGCAGTACCGGGGCCGGGCAGGTGGTGGGGGAGACTGCGTTGATCAAGGATCATGGGCGCGAGTCTTCCACTTTTGCCAGCGGGCCCACGCGGTTGTTGCAGTTGGGTAGCCGGCATTTCGGCGTGCTGTTTGAGGAACCGGCGTTCCTGCGGCGTTTGTTGATGCTGATGATGCTGCGTTTACTGCATGCCATCGAGTTGCTGGAGTTGGTGTGCCTGCATCGGCTGGAGTCGCGGTTGGCGCGGTTTCTGTTGGCGAACCTGGGTGAGATTGACCTGGCGTTGGCTTTGCCCAGTGTGTCGTTGCCCGCAAGCCAGGGGGTGTTGGCGTCGATGCTGAATACCAGCCGCCCCAAGCTGAATGTGCAGCTGCAAGTGTGGCGGCGCAGTGGGGTGATCAGCGGCGATCTGGAGCGCATGGTGATCAACGATGTCGAGCATTTACGGCGCAAGGCTTTTGCGCTGAATTAGTTGTGGCGGTGTTCCCCAGGTAACAGCGTACCCCCGTCGAGCCCTCGCAGACTGGCCCTTCATCAAGGATGCACAGGAGTGCTGGCGATGGGGATGACTGTTCAGTTCAAGGATCAATGGGCCGCGGATGACCGTTTGTTCGAAGCGAGTTGGCGCGCCGTGCAGGGTGAGCTCAGGCGCCGGGCGTTGCGGCGGGCCAAGGGCAATCTGGATCAGGGCCAGGAGTGGTTGGCGGCGACGGCGATCAAGGCCCTGTTGTTTTTTCGGCGCTCGCCCGAGCGCATTCGTGACCCCGAGGGGTTTCTGTTTCTGGTGCTCGATCATGTGTTTCTCGACAGCGTGCGGCGCAGCAAGCGCGAGGGGCGGTTGTTTGATGATTCGGTGGACCTTGAGCACGATCACCTGGCCGCGCTCGCCGCGCCCTGCGCTTCGGTGCTGGA
Organism: Pseudomonas sp. PA-4-8C; assembly: GCF_021606625.1. Classification (NCBI taxonomy): domain Bacteria; kingdom Pseudomonadati; phylum Pseudomonadota; class Gammaproteobacteria; order Pseudomonadales; family Pseudomonadaceae; genus Pseudomonas; species Pseudomonas sp. PA-4-8C. Next base: position 16,695 of record NZ_WKCD01000055.1, on the reverse strand, counting down.
GCGGGTGGAATGTTATGAGCGCCTGGAGCAGCTCGAGGCGCACGTCGCACAGTTACCGCTGTTGCAGCAGCGCTTGTTCGAGATGCGTTTTGTCGACGACCTGCCTTACCCGCAAATCGCCGCCGAGTTGCACGTGAAGCTGCCGCTGGTGCGCAAGCGTGTGCAACTGCTGCGCGATGCGTTGCGCTGAAGGTGATTCACACATGTTGGCGTGGGGCGTTCTAGTGGTATGAGCGCAGCACGCCGCCGCTATCCACACCCAAACCTGGGTGAATGCCATCAAGGAGAGATGTATGACAGAGGTCAACAGCCAGATCACCGACGCGGTCACTCAAACCAACGTCAAGGTGGTGGCCGAGGCGCCAGCCCAGGCCATCGCGTCGCTGTACCAGGTGGCCAGCAGCGCGGCGGGCCTGTCGTTGCAGAATGCGGTCAACAGCCAGCAGGCGATGAATCAGATTTCCAACGCGGTGATCTCCAAGGCCGTGGCGCTGATCATGCAGATTGGCGAGAAGGGCTGAGCCCTCGGGAGATCGATTATGTCGTGGTTCAGCAGAAAGAAACCCGCCGCCTCCCAAGCAACGCCCGCCGCCGACCCACCTGCGACGACGCCCGCCGCCCCGGCTTCGCGCTCGATCATGGCGCGCATGAACGAGCACCTGCTCAATCAGGTGAGCGCGCCGTCATCCGACAGCACGGCGGCGCTCAATAGCCAGATTGTGCAGGCGGTGCAGTTCACCAATTCGCAGAACTTTGCCTATGCACCGGCGCAGATCGCGGTGCCGGCCGACATGATGATCAGCCAGGCGGCCGGGCTGGTGGCGCAAGCGGCGGCGGGGTACTTCGACGGGGTCAGCAAGATCGCGTTGGCGGCCCAGGCCGTGCTGCTTCAGCAAATGACCGAGAACATCGTCAAGGACAACCTGCCAGCCGCTGCCGAAGACGCCCTGGGCGCCTTGGCCACCGACCTGCTGGTAGGCGCCGCTGCCGCCGTGGCTGCCGCTGCCGGGGCGATGGAAGCCGAAGCCGCCAGCGTGGCCATCGACAAGATCGACCAGAGCATCGCCAAGTACGCGAGCACCCTGGCCAACCGGGCCGCACCAGCGGCTTGAACCGAGCACAACGCTCCAGCGTTCTGTTGGGGCGGTGCAACAGCAACTTGAAAGCAACTTTTCTTGAGTGAGGAGCGACATCATGCAGCCTGGAGATATTATTTTTTCTGTCAAACAAGATGATGACAGCGCAACGCGGGCGTTTATCAAAGCCGGTCAGCTGGTCAAGGCGAAGGTGTTCTCGCAGGACACGACGTACCTGAATGTGGTTCACCCGGCGATTGCGGTGAGCGACACCCTGGTGATCGAAAGTGTCGGCAGCGGCCTGGCCCTGACCGACCTGAGCCTGGAAAAGCCGCCGCGCTCGGCGATGGTGTTTTCCTGCGTGGATACCGAGCTGGGCGAGGCGGCGACGGTGGCTGCCAAGCAGTTCTATTTCGACAAGATCGGCGGTGATATCCGGGGCCGTTACAGCGTGTGGAACGCGATGATCTCAGCCTTTCGGCGCTGGACTTCCGATACCAGCCTGGTGACGCGGATCAACGAGTCCATCGACATCGGCAGCGGGTCCTTTTGTTCGCAGTTCGCGGCCAACTGCTATGAAGTCGGCAACCTCTACAACGAGGCCAACCTGCTACCGCCTCCGCCTGCCATTTTTCCCAACCAGCCCAGCGCCATAACGCCTGCGGAGTTGGCGACCTTCTGTGATTCTTCGCCACACTTCTACTTTGCAGGTTTCTGGCAGGACAACGTTGAGGTGCGGCTTTAGCGGGCGTGTCGCCGCCAAGGCAGCCCCTAAGGAGGTCGCTATGCAACCCTCGGTCCTGTCCACCGACGACCGCCAGCGGCTCGAAGCGATGCTGCGCAACCCGCAGATTTTCGCCGGAACGCCCCAGGCCATCGTCGACGAAACCCTCAAGCGCGCTACCGAAGTGCTTGCGCAATCGAAGGCCAACGAACAAGCGCTCAAGACCGCTGCCCAGCAACGTGAAGCGGCCCTGCGCCAGGTGTTGGACGGCGCAGCTCCCGACCAGGACGCGCAACGCAAGGAAGTACAGGCACTGATCCAAGGGTTGATCGCCCAGATTGAAGCGGCGCTGGGCCCCACTGCAAAACCTTGACCCCGCGTTTCACAGCGCCTGTTTCGCAACGTTCATTGATGAACACGGAATGCACCGTGTACTAAATAAGGAAATTGATCATGGCATTTGTTAACGAGCAAATTACCGACGCGGTCACCCAGACCAACGTCAAAGTGGTGGCCGAATCGCCTGCGATGGCGATGAGCACTATTTATCAATCCATGGCGCAGGCCACGGCGATTCTGTTCCAGAACGCGGTGTCGGCCCAGCAGCAGCAAAACACCCTGGCCCAGGCGGCCACCAACCAGGGCGTGATGCAGATCTACAGCGTCGATACCACCGCAGGTGCGGCGGCCACCGAGAAAGTCGCCCAAGGCGGCGTGTCGGATAACCTCACCAGCCTGTTGACCGTGCTCAAGTCGTTCCAGCCTTAAGCACTGAGCAATAACGGATGTTGTTCTTTCTCAACCCAGGAGTTTCAACCATGAGTACAGTCAGCCCGCAAATCACCGATGCCGTCACCCAGACCAACGTCAAGGTGGTTGCCGAATCACCCGCGATGGCCATGAGCACTATTTACCAATCCATGGGCCAGGCCACGGCGATCCTGTTCCAGAACTCGGTCTCGGCCCAACAGCAACAAAACACCCTGGCTCAGGCGGCCACCAACCAGGGCGTGATGCAGATCTACAGTGTCGACACCACCGCTGGCGCCGCCGCCACCGAAAAAGTCGCCCAGGGCGGCGTGGCCGACAACTTGACCAGCCTGCTGGCCGTGCTCAAGTCGTTCCAACCTTAAGCTGCAAGGCCCCCAACAGCCCCGGCGCCCACAAGGCTCCGGGGCTGTTGCCGTGTGTGCGTTTGATCCGAAAGATGAGCCCGATGCGCCATAATCGTTCTTTTTTTCGAACAGACTATTGCCCTGTACCCCCATTGATCCTAGGATTCGTTTGAGATTTCAAACGCTCTGTCTCCCGTGCGCTTTTCACCTATCCTGGCGTGCTGGACTGATTTCCCTGACGGCAGCCCAGGTTGATGTCGTGTAGGAGCGAGCTTGCTCGCGAAAATCGTTAACGATGACGTCGCGCTTCTGGTTTTACGCGGCGCCTTTGAATTTTTCGCCAGCAAGCTCGCTCCTACAAAGACATCGCCCACAAGGCGCCTTTCAACAACTCTAATTCGCTCCGCGCGCGCGCGGTGCTGTTAAGGAAAGCCGACATGCAGCTTAAAGACACCCAGTTGTTCCGCCAGCAAGCCTTTATCGATGGCGCTTGGGTCGATGCGGACAATGGTCAAACCATCAAGGTCAACAACCCAGCCACGGGCGAGATTCTCGGCACCGTGCCGAAGATGGGCGCCGCGGAAACCCGCCGTGCCATCGAAGCCGCCGACAAGGCCCTGCCAGCCTGGCGTGCACTCACCGCCAAGGAGCGCGCCAACAAGCTGCGCCGTTGGTTTGAGCTGCTGATCGAAAACCAGGACGACCTCGGCCGCCTGATGACCCTCGAACAAGGCAAGCCGCTGGCCGAAGCCAAGGGCGAAATCGTCTACGCCGCCTCCTTCATCGAGTGGTTCGCCGAAGAAGCCAAGCGCATCTACGGTGACGTGATCCCCGGCCACCAGCCCGACAAGCGCCTGATCGTGATCAAGCAGCCTATCGGCGTGACCGCAGCCATCACCCCGTGGAACTTCCCCGCCGCGATGATCACCCGCAAAGCCGGCCCGGCCCTGGCCGCCGGTTGCACCATGGTGATCAAGCCAGCCTCGCAAACCCCGTTCTCGGCCCTGGCCCTGGTTGAGCTGGCGCACCGCGCCGGTATCCCCAAAGGCGTGCTCAGTGTGGTCACCGGCAGTGCTGGCGACATCGGCGGCGAGCTGACCAGCAACCCGATCGTGCGTAAATTGTCCTTCACCGGCTCGACCGAAATCGGTCGCCAGCTGATGGCCGAATGCGCCAAGGACATCAAGAAAGTCTCCCTGGAGCTGGGCGGTAACGCACCGTTCATCGTGTTCGACGACGCCGACCTGGATAAGGCCGTCGAAGGCGCGATCATCTCCAAGTACCGCAACAACGGCCAGACCTGCGTCTGCGCCAACCGCCTGTACATCCAGGATTCGGTGTACGACGCCTTCGCTGAGAAGCTCAAGGTGGCGGTGACCAAACTGAAGATCGGCAACGGCCTGGAAGACGGCACCACCACCGGCCCGCTGATCGACGAAAAAGCCGTGGCCAAGGTGCAGGAACATATCGCTGATGCCCTGAGCAAAGGCGCCAAGCTGTTGGCCGGTGGCAAGGTAATGGAAGGCAACTTCTTCGAACCGACCATCCTGGTCGACGTGCCGAAAAACGCCGCCGTGGCCAAGGAAGAAACCTTCGGCCCGCTGGCGCCGCTGTTCCGCTTCAAAGACGAAGCCGAAGTGATCGCCATGTCCAACGACACCGAGTTCGGCCTGGCTTCCTACTTCTACGCCCGCGACCTGGGCCGGGTGTTCCGTGTGGCCGAGGCCCTGGAATACGGTATGGTCGGCGTCAACACCGGGTTGATCTCCAACGAAGTGGCGCCGTTCGGCGGCATCAAGGCCTCGGGCCTGGGCCGTGAAGGCTCCAAGTACGGGATCGAGGACTACCTGGAAATCAAATACCTCTGCCTGGGCATCTGACCAGCAAGAGCACGCAGTAAACGCAGAGGGCACGAGAGCGCTGTCCCTTTGCGTGTTTCACATGGTTATTCGCAGTGGCCGGGAAAGCTGTGGCAGTCGATCATCGCATGCTGCCGTAGTTGCCTCCCCGCCACCTATCCTTGAGCCACGCCGCCCGATGAGCGGCGAATGAGGACTTTATGAGCAAGACCAACGCATCCCTGATGAAACGCCGCGAAGCCGCTGTACCGCGTGGTGTTGGCCAGATTCACCCAATCTTCGCCGACTGCGCGAAGAACGCCACCGTGACCGACGTTGAAGGTCGCGAGTTCATCGACTTCGCCGGTGGTATCGCCGTGCTGAACACCGGCCACGTGCACCCCAAAATCATCGCGGCCGTGACCGAGCAACTCAACAAGCTGACCCACACCTGCTTCCAAGTATTGGCCTACGAGCCTTACGTAGAAGTGTGCGAAAAAGTCGCCGCCAAAGTGCCAGGTGATTTCGCCAAGAAAACCCTGCTGGTTACCACTGGTTCCGAAGCGGTAGAAAACGCCGTGAAAATCGCCCGCGCCGCCACGGGCCGTGCAGGCGTGATCGCCTTCACCGGTGCTTACCACGGCCGCACTATGATGACCCTGGGCCTCACCGGTAAGGTGGTGCCTTACTCGGCCGGCATGGGCCTGATGCCGGGCGGCGTGTTCCGTGCGCTGTACCCCAACGAACTGCATGGTGTGAGCGTCGACGACTCCATCGCCAGCATCGAGCGTATCTTCAAAAACGATGCCGAGCCGCGTGATATCGCCGCCATCATCATCGAACCGGTGCAGGGCGAAGGCGGTTTCTACGTCGCGCCGAAAGCTTTCATGAAGCGCCTGCGCGAACTGTGCGACAAGCACGGCATCCTGCTGATCGCCGACGAAGTGCAAACCGGTGCCGGCCGTACCGGTACCTTCTTCGCCATGGAACAGATGGGCGTCGCCGCCGACCTGACCACCTTCGCCAAATCCATCGCGGGCGGCTTCCCGCTGGCCGGTGTGTGCGGCAAGGCCGAATACATGGACGCCATCGCCCCAGGCGGCCTGGGCGGCACCTATGCCGGTAGCCCGATCGCCTGCGCCGCGGCCCTGGCCGTGATGGAAGTGTTCGAAGAAGAGCACCTGCTGGACCGCTGCAAAGCCGTGGGCGAGCGCCTGGTGACCGGCCTCAAGGCCATCCAGGCCAAGTACCCGGTAATTGGCGAAGTGCGGGCCCTGGGCGCGATGATCGCGGTGGAGCTGTTCGAAGACGGCGACACCCACAAGCCAAACGCTGCCGCCGTTGCTTCTGTGGTGGCCAAGGCGCGTGACAAGGGCCTGATCCTGCTGTCCTGCGGTACCTACGGCAACGTATTGCGCGTACTGGTGCCCCTGACCTCGCCGGACGAGCAGTTGGACAAGGGCCTGGCGATCATCGAAGAGTGCTTCTCCGAACTCTGACACGCCCCTGTAGGAGCGAGCTTGCTCGCGAAAAACCCCCAGGCACCGCGCTTCAAAGGCTGCCCGCGTTTTCGTTGACGACCTTCGCGAGCAAGCTCGCTCCTACAAAAAGAAAAAGCAAAAAAACCGCTTCGGCGGTTTTTTTGTGCCTGCTTCATTGTACGCACGCGCCTGCATTGTCTAAGGTGCAAGCATTGCCGATGGAGCGTGCTGGATGACTGCTGTTGATTTACCCGCTGTACCCCGAGTGTTAATCGCCGAAGCAGACCCTTGGTCGCGGGACCTGCTCAAGCAAGTGCTGTTGAATGTGCGCTGTGACGCACGGCTGGATGTGTGCGCCGACGGGCAGCACGCCGCCACGCTGTTGGGTGAAAAAACCTATGACCTGATCCTCGCGGATTGGGAGCTGCCGGGCGTGGATGGCCTGAGCCTGCTGCGCAGCGTGCGCCAGAAGCGTCGTTCGCTGCCGTTTATCTTGCTGAGCAGTCGCAACGACAGCGCCAGCGTACGCGAAGCCTTGCCCCTGGCGCCCACCGCCTACCTCACCCGCCCACTGAACATGGAAAGCCTGACCCAGCGCCTGCAAGACCTGCTGCTCAACGAAGGCGAAAGCGTGTACTGCGAGATCCCACCGCTGGCGCCGGGCATGACCTTGCCAGCCTTTCTGGAGCGGCGCCGCGAGGTCTGCGATGGGGCGCCGTTGCGCGTGGATGTGAAAGCCGCCGTGCAACACAGCCTCGGCCCCGAAGGCCTGGACCTCAAGCAGTTGGAGGACCAGGTGCACAGCGACCCGCAAATCACCGCCGTACTGATCGCCGCCGCCAACAGCGCCGGCTACCACGGCACGCCGGTGCAGACCCTGCCAGAAGCCCTGCACAAGTTGGTGCCCGGCCAGAGCATGAACCTCATCCTTGGCCTGGCGCTCAAGCACAACGTAGTGTTGGGTGACCCTGGGCTGGTGGCCTACGCCGAGCGGCACTGGCAATTGTCCCAAGACAGCGCCGACTACGCCCGGCGCCTGGCGCGCATGCTGGAGCTTGATCACGAGCGCTGCTACAGCGCCTGCATCCTGCACCGCTTGGGCGACCTGGCCTTGTTGCGCTGCCTGGAAGACTGGCGCCAGGGTGGCGGCGCCCTGGATGACCAAACCATCGGCGAATCCCTCGACGCCTTTGGTGCCGCCTACGGTTCGGCATTGCGCACACGTTGGCGCTTGCCGCTGGAGTTGCGGCAGTTGATCGCGGGGATCTATTCACTTGAAGGCGGGGTGTATTCGCGCGAAGCCCTGGTGGTGAACCTAGCGGTGCAAATGGCGCGGCTGACCGAGCACGAAGGGCTCGAAGAACTGGCGGGCAGCAAGACCGCACGGCTGCTCAAGGTAGGCTTGCCAGAACTGACCCGCGTGCGCAAAACCTGAAACACACACCGATCAATTGTGGGAGCTGGCTTGCCTGCGATAGCGGTGGGTCAGTTAAGCCGCCATCGCAGGCAAGCCAGCTCCCACAGTTGGTCGGTGTTAACCGGCTATAACGCGGTTCTTGCCTTGGCGCTTGGCCTCATACATCGCCGCATCTGCCCGAGCAAACAGGCCGTCGAGGGTGGAGTCATCTTCACGCAGGCCGGCCAGGCCCTGGCTGACGGTCACATTGAATTCATGCCCCTCGTAACTGAACACCAACGCCTGGATTTCCTTGCCCAACCGTTCGGCCACCTGCAGGGCCATCTCCGGTGGGCAACCCGGCAGCACAGCAGCAAATTCTTCGCCGCCAACGCGCCCGAACAGGTCGCCACGGCGCAATACCCCGCGACCGCTCTCCGCGATACGCCGCAGCACCTGGTCGCCCTCCAGGTGGCCGTAGGTGTCGTTGATGTCTTTGAAATCATCGATGTCCAGCAACAGGAACGCCAGCGGCGTGCCCTGCGCGCAGGCATTGTCGAAGGCTTGGTTGGCGAGTTCGAAGAAGTGTCGGCGGTTGCTGCTTTGGGTCAGTACATCGGTGGTGGCGAGGCGATGCAGTTCCAGCTCAAGTTGCTTCTTTTCGGTGATGTCTTCGGCGATGCCGACCACGATCAGCGCTTCACCGGGCACCACCTGCTGGTTGATGTAGCACTTGTCGCTCAACCAGCGGATCTGCCCGTCAGCGGTGATGATGCGGTACTCGCGGTCCTCCACGGCACCTTGTTCCAGCACGCGGGCCAGGCTGTGTTCGGCGTAGTCGAGGTCTTCGGGGTGGACGCTGTTGCGCCATTCACGGTGGTCGGCCAGCAGCAGGCCGGCAGAGCGGCCAAACAGGCGCTCGTAGGCCGGGCTCACATACAGCACGCGGCGTGTTTCCCAATCAATGGCCCAAAGCACGGCGTTCACGCTGACCAGCAGTGAGCTGAGCAGTTGCTCACGCTCACTCAGCCGCTCGACTTCACCTTGAGCATGCATAAGCGCCAACAGGGTCGCCGCCGCGGCCGGGCGCGGCGGCTCTGCGGTGGGCACATCGGGCAGGCTGGGCTTTTCGTGAACCATCGGTACAACTCTCTCTGGGCGCGCCGCAGGTGCAAAGGCGGTCACTACAAGGGGTCACCATGATGGCGAAGTGTTCTTTGAGAGAGGGGAATTGCGGTGAAGTTCCGTGAACAGCGTGGATTGACGGTGCCCGGAAAATGGCGCCAAAAAGCCAGTGCGTGGGAGGGCGAGCCCTCCCACGGCGCCCTTACGCCGCTGTAGGACGCAACGAGTAAGTCTTCAACTGGTGGGCAAAATCGCGCAGGGATTGGATGCCGCTGGCCTCGGCTTCATGCACCCATTCCTTGATCGCGGCCAGCATATCGTGGCCGTTGGAACTGGTCTTGAGCCAGATCTGCTGCAGCGCCAGGCGCTTTTCGTAGATCACGGTCAGGGCATGGCTGTGTTCCAGCATGCTCTGGATGCGCAGGTGGTGGCGGTCTTCCAGCAAGCTGGTTTCCCGCGACAACAGGCGCTTGGCGCGATGGAACTGGTGGCGCACTGAATGATCGACCTTCTCAAGCTCCTGCTTGACCAGCGGGCCAATTACCAACTTGCGGTATTGGGCCATGATCTGGAAGCGGTTGTTGAGGATCGCCATGGCAGTGTCCATGTCCAGGCTGCCCTTGCCTTCCACGCGGTGGGCGATGGGCGCTACACGCTGCACCTTGGCCAGGCGCAGGAAGCTGAACACTTTGATCCAGGCCCAACCCAGGTCGAACTCCCACTTCTTCACCGACAGCTTGGCCGAGTTGGGGTAGGTGTGGTGGTTGTTGTGCAGCTCTTCGCCGCCGACGATGATGCCCCACGGCACCAGGTTGGTGGCGGCGTCACGGCATTCGAAGTTGCGATAGCCCACGGCATGCCCCAGGCCATTGATCACGCCGGCGGCCCAGAACGGGATCCACATCATCTGGATCGCCCAGATGGTGATACCGATGGTGCCGAACAGCAGCAGGTCGATCACGCCCATAAGCGCCACGCCCAGCAGCGGGTAGCGCGTGTAGAGATTGCGTTCGATCCAGTCGTCCGGGCAGTTCTTGCCGTAGATGCGCAGCGTCTCGGGGTTTTCCGCCTCGGCGCGGTACAGCTCGGCACCTTTGCGCAGCACGGTGGACAAGCCCTTGATCACCGGGCTGTGCGGGTCATCGACGGTTTCGCACTTGGCGTGGTGCTTGCGGTGGATGGCGGTCCACTCGCGGGTGTTCTGCGCCGTGGTCAGCCACAGCCAGAAGCGGAAGAAGTGTTTCAGGCCGGCATTGAGCTCGAGCGAGCGATGGGCCGAATAACGGTGCAGATAGACAGTGACCCCAATAATGGTCACGTGGGTCATCAACAGCGTGACTGCCACCAGTTGCCAGGCGGACAGATCAAGAAAACCGTTGTACCACATAGGCTGTATGGCCCTCAGATAAAGAAAAAAACAGCACCCGCATTATCACTTCCTTTGCAGATAAAACCAGTCACTGTTTCAGATAAGACTTACAAAGTGTTTCCTCCTCTATAATCCTGATCCTTTGTAGGGCGATTCTGGTTATTTAGTAAGGATTACTAAACATATGCTGTTTTCATACCGAGGTGCCCTACGTGCGGGGTTGGTATACCTGCTGGTTTCTATCGTTTGGCTCCAGCTCAGCAATTACCTATTAATCAACTTTATCGATGAACCCATGGAGCTGGGGCACTGGCTGCAGGCGCGTGGATACGTGGGGGTCAGCCTCAGCGCGTTGCTCATTTACTGGATAGGCCGGCGTTTTGCCCGCGCCCACGCGTTGCAACAACCCCTGAAAGAGAATCGCGAGCGCCTGCGCCAGGCCGCTGCGGTGTTCGATTGCACCCGCGAAGGGGTGCTGGTCACCGATACCCAGGGGCTGATCGTGCACGTCAACCGCGCGTTCATGGAAATCACCGGCTACCAGCGCGACGACGTGATGGGCCAACGGCCAAGCCTGTTCAAGTCCGGGCGCCACTCGGCGCATTTCTACCAGCAAATGTTCCAGGCCCTGGAAAGCACCGGCGAATGGAGCGGCGAAATCTGGAACCGACGTAAAAGCGGCGAGGTTTACCCCCAGTGGCAAACCATCCGCGTGATTCATGATGACCAGGGCAAGGTCAGCCACTACGTCGCGGTGTTTTCGGACATCAGCGCCATGAAGAACTCCGAGCACGAATTGGCGCACCTGGCCCATCACGACCCGCTCACCGACCTGCCCAACCGCCTGTTGTTTACCGATCGCGCCGAGCAGGCCCTGGCCTCTGCGCAGGTACATAAGCGTGGCTGCGCCTTGCTGCTGATGGACCTGGACCACTTCAAGATCATCAACGACAGCCTGGGCCATAATGTCGGCGATCAGTTGCTCAAGCTGGTGGCCGAACGTCTGAGCGGCCTGTTTGGGCCGGGGGTTACCCTGGCACGCCTGGGGGGCGACGAATTTGCCGTGCTGGCAGAAAGCTGCCCGCAGGTGGTGCAAGCGGCGGCCTTGGCGCAGCGCATGCTCAACGCCATGAAGGATCCGTTCATTTTTGACGGCAACCAGCTGTTTATCAGCGCCAGTATCGGTATCAGCCTGTTCCCCAGTGACGCCCTCAGCGCCGAGCAATTGCTGCGCAACGCCGATTCCGCCTTGTTCAAGGCCAAGAGCGCCGGGCGCGAAGGCTACGCGTTGTATACCGAAGAGCTGACCGCCCACGCCCAGCATCGGGTGGAAATCGCCGGCGAGCTGCGTCGCGCCCTCGACCAACATGAGCTGCGCGTGTATTACCAGCCGGTGCACGACCTGCACGACAGCCGTTTGGTCGGCGTCGAAGCACTGGTGCGCTGGCAGCACCCGGAACGCGGCCTGGTTCCGCCGGGCGAGTTCATCCCCATCGCCGAGCGCACTGGGCTGATTGCCGACATCGATGCGTGGGTGATGGACCAGGCCTGCCGCCAGATGTGCCAGTGGCTGGCCGACGGCGCGCCGCTGAGCTTTATCGCCATCAATGTCTCCAGCCGCCTGTTTGCCCGGCGCGAGCTGTATGAGCAAGTCGCCCAAGTGCTGCACACCACTGGGCTGGATCCGGCCTTTCTGGAGCTGGAAGTCACCGAGAGCGCCGTGATGGACGACCCGGAAGTCGCGCTGGAGCAACTGCACCGCCTGCGCGAACTGGGCCTGCGCCTGGCCATCGACGACTTTGGCACCGGCTATTCCTCGTTGCTGCGCCTCAAACGCCTGCCGGTGCAGAAGCTCAAGATCGACCAGGGCTTTGTGGCGGGCTTGCCGTGGGACGAAGACGACGCGGCGATTGTGCGCGTGGTGATCGCCCTGGCCAAAAGCATGGGCATGCAGGTACACGCCGAAGGGATCGAGCAGGTGGAACAGGCGCGGTTCCTGCTGGACCAGGAATGCGACATGGGCCAAGGGTATTGGTTTGGGCGGCCCATGCCGGCCCAGGAGATTGATTGGACGCGGGCCCCTCTGATCCGCCAAGACTGACTCGGTCAATGTGGGAGCCGGGCTTGCCCGCGAAGGCGGTGTGTCAGTCGCTGCATGTGTTACTGCACCACCGCTTTCGCAGGCAAGCCAGCTCCCACAGGGGGCTGCGGCGCCTGTGCGTGGGAGTTTTTTCTGTGGAAACCCTCGCAACCCCATGCCCTATCAGAAAATTCTTTCTGGTTATATAAACATTCTTAAATAGTATTTTTAAGAATATCCGCGCTTATCTACTATCGCCCTCACGCCGCAAGCAGTGCCGCCACTGCCAGGCACTTCTCATTTCAGGAGCGAGACCATGAGCGCATCTCTACGTAGCGTTGACGGCCAGGACGAAGCAGCCATTTTGCGTGAAATCCAGAGCGCCCTGCGCGACCTGCGGTTTGGCGCGGTGGAAATCACCGTACACAACGCCCAAGTGGTACAGATCGAACGCAAGGAAAAATTCCGTCTGCAGAACCCCGGTAACAAACCGAGCTGAGCTAGAACGGCGATAGACCCGCAATTACAAGAAAAGCCAACACTCAAGAATTTCAGGAGCTTCTATGTCGTCGATTCGCCGTTATGCCTTGGCCGCATTGGCCAGTGCCGTGTTTGCCGGTTCCGCCGTTGCCAAGGACTACGAGTTGCTCAACGTCTCGTACGACCCCACCCGTGAGCTGTACCAGGATTACAACGCTGAATTCACCAGCTTCTGGAAACAGTCCCACCCCGGCGACAACGTCAAGATCCAGCAGTCCCACGGTGGCTCTGGCAAACAAGGCCGGGCGGTGATCGATGGCCTGCGCGCCGACGTCGTCACCCTGGCCCTGGCCGGTGACATCGACGAAATCGCCAAGCTGGGCAAGACCCTGCCGGAGAACTGGCAGACCCGCCTGCCGGACGCCAGCACGCCCTACACCTCCACCATTGTGTTCCTGGTGCGCAAGGGCAACCCCAAGGGCATCAAGGACTGGGGCGACCTGATCAAGAAAGACGTGTCGGTGATCACGCCCAACCCGAAAACCTCCGGCGGTGCACGCTGGAACTTCCTCGCCGCCTGGGCCTACGGCCTCAAGGCCGGCGGCAGTGAAGCCAAGGCCCAGGAATACGTCAAAGAGCTGTTCAAGCACGTCCCGATACTGGACACCGGCGCGCGCGGTTCTACCATTACCTTCGTCAACAATGGCCAGGGTGATGTGCTGCTGGCGTGGGAAAACGAGGCGTTCCTGGCCTTGAAGGAAGACGGCGGCGCCGACAAGTTCGACATCGTCGTGCCGTCCCTGTCGATCCTGGCGGAACCGCCGGTGGCTGTGGTCGACAAGAACGCCGAGAAAAAGGGCAACACCGAGATCGCCACCGCGTACCTCAACCACCTGTACAGCCCGGCGGGCCAGGAGATTGCGGCGAAGAATTTCTACCGTCCACGGGATGAAAAAGTCGCCGCCAAATACGCCCAGCAGTTCCCGAAACTGGACCTGGTGACTATCGACAAAGACTTCGGCGGCTGGAAAACTGCCCAACCGAAATTCTTCAATGACGGTGGCGTGTTCGACCAGATCTACACGGCGCAATAACTACACCGATCACTGTAGGAGCGAGCTTGCTCGCGAAAAACTTCAAGGCACCGCGTGCAAACAGACTGCCCGCGTTATCGTTGACGATCTTCGCGAGCAAGCTCGCTCCTACAGGGGTCAGGAGTGCCCGCATTCATTTGCGGGTTTTGCATATCCGTTCCGCTAACCAAGGACTCTTATGTCGCGTCGTATCTCCCCCGTCATACCCGGCTTCGGGCTGACGCTGGGCTACACCGTGGTGTACCTCAGCCTGATCGTACTCATCCCCCTGGCGGCGATGTTTGTACACGCCGCTCAACTCACCTGGGATCAGTTCTGGAATATCATTTCCGCACCTCGGGTACTGGCGGCCTTGAAGCTGAGCTTCAGCACCGCGCTGTACGCCGCGCTGATCAACGGTGTGATCGGCACGCTGCTGGCCTGGGTGCTGGTGCGCTACACCTTCCCCGGGCGCAAGGTCATTGATGCGATGATCGACCTGCCGTTCGCCTTGCCCACTGCCGTCGCCGGTATCGCGCTCACGGCGTTGTACGCGCCCAACGGCCTGGTTGGCCAGTTTGCCACAGACCTGGGTTTCAAGATCGCCTACACCCCCCTGGGTATCACCCTGGCGCTGACCTTCGTCACGTTGCCCTTCGTAGTGCGCACGGTGCAGCCGGTGCTGGCCGATATCCCCCGGGAAATCGAAGAGGCCGCCGCCTGCCTCGGCGCCAAGCCGTTGCAGGTGTTCCGCTACATCCTCGTGCCGGCATTGTTGCCCGCCTGGCTGACCGGCTTCGCCCTGGCGTTTGCCCGAGGCGTGGGTGAGTACGGTTCGGTGATCTTCATCGCTGGCAACATGCCGATGAAAACCGAAATCCTGCCATTGCTGATCATGGTCAAGCTCGACCAATACGACTACCGCGGCGCCACCTCCATTGGTGTGCTGATGCTGGTGGTGTCCTTTGTCTTGCTGCTGCTGATCAACCTGTTGCAGCGGCGCATCGAACGTCCATAAGGAGGCGCGGAACATGTCCCAATCGTCTATTTCCGCCGCGTCCTCGGCCAACGCCGCCCGGCGTGGCAGCGCGACCTCGCGACGTATCCTGATCGGCCTTGGCTGGCTGGTATTTGTGCTGTTCCTGCTGCTGCCGTTGCTGGTGGTGGTGTCCCAGGGCTTGAAGAACGGCCTCGGCACGTTCTTCACCGCAATCCTTGAACCGGACGCGCTGTCGGCGCTGAAACTCACGGTGATCGCCGTGCTGATTTCGGTGCCGCTCAACCTGGTATTCGGCGTCAGCGCCGCCTGGTGCGTGAGCAAGTACACGTTCCGTGGCAAGAGCATCCTGGTCACGCTGATCGACCTGCCGTTCTCGGTCTCGCCGGTGATCGCAGGCCTGGTGTACGTGTTGATGTTCGGCGCCCAGGGCTTCTTCGGGCCGTGGTTGCAAGACCATGACATCCAGATCGTGTTCGCCCTGCCGGGCATCGTGCTGGCGACCATCTTCGTCACCGTGCCGTTCGTGGCCCGTGAGCTGATCCCGCTGATGCAGGAGCAGGGCACCCAGGAAGAAGAAGCCGCACGCCTGCTGGGCGCCAATGGCTGGCAGATGTTCTGGCATGTCACCGTGCCGAACATCAAGTGGGGCCTGATCTACGGCGTGGTGCTGTGTACGGCGCGGGCCATGGGGGAGTTCGGCGCGGTGTCGGTGGTGTCCGGCCACATTCGCGGCGTCACCAACACCCTGCCGCTGCATGTCGAGATTCTTTACAACGAATACAACCACGTTGCCGCGTTTGCGGTGGCCAGCCTGTTGCTGATCCTGGCGCTCTTCATCCTGCTGCTCAAGCAGTGGAGCGAGAACCGAATCAACCGCCTGCGCAACAGCGCGGGTGAGGAATAAGTCATGTCGATCGAAGTCCGTAATGTCAGCAAGAACTTCAACGCTTTCAAGGCCCTGGACAGCATCAACCTGGATATCCAGAGTGGCGAGCTGGTGGCGTTGCTGGGCCCGTCCGGCTGTGGCAAGACTACGTTGCTGCGCATCATTGCCGGCCTGGAAACCCCGGATGCCGGCAGCATTGTGTTCCATGGCGAAGACGTTTCCGGCCACGATGTGCGTGATCGCAACGTTGGGTTTGTGTTCCAGCACTACGCGCTGTTTCGCCACATGACCGTGTTCGACAACGTCGCTTTCGGCCTGCGCATGAAGCCGAAAAACCAACGCCCCAGCGAAAGCCAGATCGCGAGCAAGGTTCATGAGCTGCTGAACATGGTGCAGCTTGATTGGTTGTCGGACCGTTATCCGGAGCAACTCTCCGGTGGCCAGCGCCAGCGTATCGCCCTGGCCCGCGCCCTGGCGGTGGAGCCCAAGGTATTGCTGCTGGACGAACCCTTCGGCGCCCTTGATGCCAAGGTGCGTAAAGAACTGCGCCGCTGGCTGGCGCGCCTGCACGAAGACATCAACCTGACCTCGGTCTTCGTGACCCACGACCAGGAAGAGGCCATGGAAGTTGCCGACCGTATCGTGGTGATGAACAAGGGTGTGATCGAGCAGATCGGTTCACCGGGCGACGTCTACGAAAACCCGGCCAGCGACTTTGTTTATCACTTCCTGGGGGACTCCAACCGCCTGCATTTGGGCGAAGACAAGCACCTGCTGTTCCGTCCCCACGAAGTGTCGTTGTCACGCCATGAACTGGAAGATCACCATGCGGCGCAAGTGCGGGATATTCGGCCGTTGGGCGCGACTACTCGCGTGACCTTGAAGGTCGAAGGCCAAAGCGAGTTGATCGAGGCCGAAGTGGTGAAAGACCATGACAGCCTCACCGGGTTGGCGCGGGGCGAGACCCTGTTCTTCAAACCCAAGGTCTGGCAAAAAGCCTAATAACACTGCAAAACCCTTGTGGGAGCCGGGCTTGCCCGCGATGGCGGTGT
>NZ_WKCD01000549.1:0-1162 GCF_021606625.1 Pseudomonas sp. PA-4-8C | reverse complement strand
GCGTGGGGCTGATGTCGGCGATGGACAAATGGCTGGCCGCCGAGCCTCTGCGAAAGTACTCCACTTGAGGATCTGCGCCGGCCTCTTCGCGCGACTTGAGTTGAAACCCGGTGGGGTGCAGCGGGTCGACGGCCACATGACGGCAATCAATCCCTTCCGTGGTCAGCGTGTCGACTACAAAACGCCCGAGGGAGTCGTTACCCACGCGGCTCAGCCAGGCCACATTGAACCCCAGGCGCGACAGGCCGATGGCGACGTTGCTGTCGGCGCCGGCAATGCGTTTGTGAAACTGCCCGACCTGGGCCAGGTCGCCGGTCTGTTCGGCGACAAACATCGCCATGGTTTCGCCAAACGAGAGGATATCGATCTCAGACATGGGCGTTCTCCACATGGGGTTGGCCAAGGGGGGCAAGGGTCGCGACCTGTTGCGCGGTGACTTCGATCAGGTCATCGCCCTGCAACGGAAATTCCACCGCCCGGGTAATACCTTGAGTCATGTGTTTGAGCAGTTGTTCCCACAGATGCAGGTCGGTGGCGCCCGGCGGCAAGGCCACCAGCTTGCCATCGGCGCGACGGGCCACGGCCTTGCAGTGCAGGTAATCCACATGCCGGCCCAGCAACCGCGCAGCGGTGAGCGCGGATTGGTCTTGCCACTGCCAGTTGCCGATGTCGAAGGTCATTTTCACCGGCAGGCCCAGGCGTTCGACTTCGGTAAAAAACCGTTGCATCGGTTCAATGCGCCCGCCGTGCAGGGTCTGGTCGTTTTCCACCAGCAGCTTGACCGGGTGGCGGTTGAGCAGGGCGTGCAGGCTTTCCAGATCGTTGGTGTCGGTGAAGTAACCGAGAGACACTTTCAACCAGCCCGAACCAAAGGCCTGGGCGCGGTCCAGGGTCGCGGCCAGCTCGGCATTGGGCTGGGCACGACCGGCGACCCACAGCTCCAAGGGCGAGGAAAAGACAGATTCCAGGCCTTGTTCTGCAGCGGCCAGGGCCAACTCGGCCGGTTGCTCGGTGGTGAGCAGTTCTTCACGCCATTCAATGCGCTGGGCACCGGCGGCGCTCAGCAGCGCGACAAAACTCAATTGGCCCTGCTGGCGAACCAGGTCGGCGCCGTAGCTGGAAAGGCTGATGGAGACGGGGTATTTATGCATTGTTGTTTACC
>NZ_WKCD01000548.1:0-1176 GCF_021606625.1 Pseudomonas sp. PA-4-8C | reverse complement strand
CTGTTGCAGCTCGTATTGAACTTCCAGCAAGGCTTCACGCAGGGCCGGCACTTCGGCGTCGTAGGTGTCTTTGTCGATGGCGTGACCGATTTCGGCGGATTCGAACATGGGCAGCTCCGTTTCAAGATGGCTCAAGACTAGCGGATTGGGCCAAGACACGCGCAAGGAAATACAACCCAGCCTTGCCATGGATCAATTCAACGCCTGTTGATCGGCTAGAATGGCCGCCTTGTCTTTGCCCGCTTTCATTTTATGAGCCGCCATGAACCCCATCACCCACGCCCAGCTCGACTGGGATGATCAAGGCCGCCCGCATTCGCGGGTGTTCGACGATGTGTATTTCTCCGACCAGTCGGGCCTGGAAGAAACCCGCTACGTGTTCCTGGAGCAGAACCGCTTGCAGGAACGCTTCGCCGCCTTGCCGGCAGGTGGGCGCCTGGTGATTGGTGAGACTGGCTTCGGCACCGGCTTGAATTTCCTCTGCGCCTGGCAGTTGTTCGAACAGCACGCAGTCGCCGGTGCGCGGCTGCACTTTGTCAGCGTGGAAAAGTACCCCCTCAGCCATGCCGACCTGCAACGCGCCCTCGCCCTCTGGCCCGAACTGCAACCCTTGGCCGAGCAACTGCTGGCGCACTACATTGCCATCCACCAGGGTTTCCAGCGCCTGGTACTGGACAATGGCCGCGTCACCCTGACCCTGTTGATCGGCGATGCGCTGGAACAATTGCCGCTACTGGACGCCCAGGTCGATGCCTGGTTTCTCGACGGGTTCGCCCCGGCGAAAAACCCCGACATGTGGACCGCCGAGCTGTTCGCCGAACTGGCGCGCCTGGCGGCACCGGGCTCGACCATCAGCACCTTCACCAGCACCGGCTGGGTAAGGCGGTTGATCAATGCCGCAGGGTTCAAAATGAAACGCACGCCCGGCATTGGGCATAAGTGGGAGATCCTGCGTGGGGAGTTTGTCGGTTGGCCCGCCGACTCACCCGCGCCGCCCCCACGTAAACCCTGGTTCGCCCGGCCACCCGCCATCGAGGGTGAACGTCACGCCCTGGTCATCGGCGGTGGCCTGGCCGGTTGCGCGACCGCCGCCAGCCTCGCTGCCCGGGGTTGGCGTGTCAGCCTGCTGGAGCGCCACGCCGGCTTGGCACAGGAAGCTTCGGGCAACCCACAGGG
>NZ_WKCD01000547.1:0-1179 GCF_021606625.1 Pseudomonas sp. PA-4-8C | reverse complement strand
ATATCGCCCCAGCGAAGGTGAAGTCTTCGTGGGCGGCGAACCGGTGACCGGGCCCGTGCCGCAAGTCGCGTTCATGCTGCAAAAAGATTTGCTGATGCCGTGGCGCAGCATTCGCCGCAATGTCGAACTGGGCCTGGAGATTCAAGGCGTGCCCAGCGCGACCCGGCAGAAGGTAGCCCTGGACTTGCTCGACCGTTGCCACCTCAACGGCTTCGCCGATCACTACCCCTTCCAACTCTCCGGCGGTATGCGCCAACGCGCTGCCCTGGCACGCACCCTGGCCATCGACCCTCAGGTGTTGTTCCTCGACGAGCCGTTTTCCGCCCTCGACGCCCAGACCAAGATGATCCTGCAGCAGGACATGGCGCGGATGCTGTTCGATGAAAAGAAGACCGCGCTGTTCATCACCCATGACCTGATCGAGGGCATCGCCATGTCCGACCGGTTGCTGGTCATGAGCGCCCGCCCCGGCACCATCATCGAAGAAATCAGCATCGACCTGCCGTTTCGCGACAACCCGCTGGAGCGCCGCAAGCTACCGGAGATCGGCCCGCTGGTCGGTCGCCTGATGGAGCTGCTGCACGTCGGCGCCGACACCGAACTGCACTGATTGCCGCACTTGCGGCCCCCAACCGATTCAGGAGTTCCCATGCTCAAGTCTCTGTTCCAACGTTTTTGCGCGCTCAGCCTTGGCCTCGGCCTGACCTGCGCGGCCCAGGCGCAGCCAACCGACGTTACCTACCTGCTGCCGGCTCCGCCTAACTTGCCAGCCTTTGCACCGTGGATCATCGCCAAGGAAAAAGGCTATTACGCGGCCCAGGACCTGAACCTCACGTTCATTGCCGCCAAGGGCGGTGTGGATGTGGCCAAGCAGATCGGCGCCGGCAATGCCCTGCTCGGCGGCGCCATCGGCGACACGCCGATCATGGTGCGCGGCAACGGTATTCCGGTGCGCGCCGTGGCGGTGCTGGGCGCGGGCGGCGTGACCATGATCGCCACCCATTCCAAGGACAACATCAATAACGTCAGCGACCTCAAGGGCAAGACCATGACGGTGATGTCGTATTCCGACACCACCTATTACGCGCTGCTCGCTTCGTTGCGCAAGGCCGGCCTTGGCAAGAACGACGTGGACATCCAGGCCGCTGGGCCCGCCGGCGTCTGGCAACTGTTTACGGC
>NZ_WKCD01000546.1:0-1185 GCF_021606625.1 Pseudomonas sp. PA-4-8C | reverse complement strand
CGTCCATCCTGGAGCTGTCAAATTGGGTTGAGCAACGTGGCTCCGCCGAGGTGGCAGACAATGTGCGAGGCGCCCTTTTCACAATCGGCCACAATGAAGAATTCATCAAAATGACTCTCGCCGTGCTAATGGAATCGGAATAGTCGCAAGCCCATACAGCTCGTCGGCTCAAATCGCGTCACGTTCAAACCTCGATTACTGTACGCACATACAGTATTTGAGATTCACGCTATGAACGTAGACATGGACACCGACGATTGGCTCGGCTGCCCCACTCCGCTGGAGATGTACCAGCACCAATGCTCAATCCTCGTAGATGAGCTGGTGGAGACCGAGCGCATGCTGCGTCGAGCTCGGGCGAATATCGCCGGCCTAGTGCAGATGAACGACCTGCTGATGACGGGAAAGGCCGAGACAGAAGCAAAGCTCGCTGCGGCTGAGGAAAAGATCAGCACGCTGGAACAGCAGTACTCGTTTGCCTCAGTGCAAAGCGTGAAAATCATCACCGGGCAGCGCGACCATCTTCTCAGGGAGAATCAGCGACTGCTGCTCGAGCTTAGCGTTTACAAGCAGCCACTAGCCTAACTCGTCTGCATAGGCCGTTACCGCTTCCTCAGTCAGCTCGCGCCACTCACCCTCATTGATCAGCCCCTGTTGCTTGAGGTCGTCAGCCAGGGCCAGCCGTGTTTCGTAGCGCTCCTCAGGCGTGGCCGATATGAAGGCTGGATCGTTACGCAGCGCAAACCACGCCTCCATTGCGTTCACCTGATCAATGTTAATCGCCATGACGAATACCTCGGGCCAGTGTCTACAGTGTAGAGATTGGCCGGGGACCGGCTGTTCATCGGCGCCGACGAGCGGAGATGCTTATGTGCGGGAGACTTTCACAGTACCGAGGAATCCACGACTTCGTTGCAGCACTTAGTATGCCCAATGCACTGGCGAACTCCGTGGGCGATCAACCAATTGAACGGTACAACGTGGCACCGACAACCGCAGTTGCATTGCTGCACCTGCAGGGCGAATTGCTCCACGCTGATCCGGTACGCTGGGGATGGCGGCCGCACTGGGCGAAAGACCGGGCGGCACCTATCAACGCCCGCGTGGAAAAAGTGGCGCATGGTCCGTTCTTCAGGGCGATCTGGCCGCACCGGGCAATCACGCCAATCGATAACTGGTTTGAGT
>NZ_WKCD01000545.1:0-1189 GCF_021606625.1 Pseudomonas sp. PA-4-8C | reverse complement strand
GTTAAAAGATAATGCTTAATGGTTTCTATGAACCAACTCTGCTCCTCTGGCGTATACGTGTAAAACTCTGGCTTGGTTAAAGCATCGAAAAGCTCTGTAAGCTCTCTTGGATTGTTAATGTTTTTTGACGCTATGATTTCTTCTCTTTCGAGATTTCGGGTGTTTTCGATGCAGTAAGTAAATAACAATCCTTTAAGTATTGATAGCTGTGGTTGTCTTTTCATGTTTAAAAGTCCGTATAAGCAGTAATGGGTTTTCCGTCTTCATTCAAATGCACAAAGGCTTTTCTCTGTTTTCCATATTCTAATCCATCCCTTTTATACCCTTCGCCTATCACCTTTCCCATATCCATTGGTGCAGGGACCGCTGCTCGGCCATTGAGCTTGAAAATTAAAATCGCGCGGTCAATTGCATTTAACTGGTCTCTATGACTCAGGAAATGTGTGGCGGCGCTCGGAGGTCTTGGCTGTCCGGCTCTCCTGCCTCTTCCGAACGTTTCTATTTCCCCAGTGGTCGGATTCCTGGCTGTCACCACTCGCTCTAGCTGAGACTCTAGTGATGTCTGAGCGCCGTGTTTTTCTAAAAAGTGTGCCCCTGGAATTGACGCTTCAAGCTCTGATAATCGCCGATGGGCATTTGATTCTGCTAGCTCATCAATTCTCGCCTGCCGCTGCGTGCGGGTCAGTTGCGGTAAGGCAGGCTCTCCGTGGTTAACACTCTGCGCAGGGTTTGGAGCACTGGTGTTGGCTTTACATTCGTCAGCACCTGGGCATGTATTCAAGCCTAGCGGGTCGACCCATCCCGTCGGATTGGGCACATACCGGTACCCATTAATCCCACCCGCCAACTTCACCGGGTCCGGCGTCAGGTAGCGACCAATATCCGGATTGTAGTAGCGATGGCGGTTGTAGTGCAGGCCGCTTTCCGCATCGAAATACTGCCCTTGAAAGCGCAGCGGATTGTCGATTTTGCCCACGTCGAGCCGGGCGATTTGACCGTAGGCGCGGTAGTGGGTGGACCAGACGATTTCGCCATCGGGGCTGGTGAGTTCCTGTGGGGTGCCGAGGTGGTCGAGTTGGTAGTGGTAGGGCGTTGTGGCGTGTGGGCCGAAGCCTTCCAGTAGCGCCAGTGGTCGAAAGCTATCCGGTTCGTAGAGGTAACTGCGATGACGCTCTGCATGGTGCTCGGC
>NZ_WKCD01000544.1:0-1205 GCF_021606625.1 Pseudomonas sp. PA-4-8C | reverse complement strand
GGTAAGGACCTGATTCAATCCAGGCTTTAATACAGAGGGGTAAGGATGCCCCCATAACCCCCGTCCAATCTTAGCCAGCCACTCAAGCCCGGCGCTGACGCACCAAATGCTTGAACCCCTCATACACCAGCACCATCACCGCCAGCCAGATCGGGATATAGGTCAGCCATTGCCCGCCTTGGATGCCTTCGCCCAATAGCAAAGCCACCGCCAGCAGCAGCACCGGCTCCACGTAGCTCAGCAGCCCGAACAGGCTGAAGGCGAGCAAGCGACTGGCGATAATGTAACTCACCAACGCCGAGGCACTGATAAGGCCCAGCATTGGAATCAATGCATAAAGCTTTGGATGGCCGTCGAGCACGGCAAAGCCTTGTTCGCCGCTTTGTACAAACCACCAGGCCACCGGCAGCATCAACGCCATGTCCAGCCACAGCCCCCCCAGATGATCGGTGCTCAGGTACTTACGCACCACGAAGTACACCGGGTAGCCGATGATCACCACCAGCGTTGCCCAGGAAAAACCACCGGCCTGGTACAACTCGTTCAACACGCCTAGCGCGGCAAACACCACGGCGATCTGTTGTAACCGTGACAGACGCTCGCCGTAGACCAGGCGCCCGGTGAGCACCATGGTCAACGGCAGCAGGAAATACCCCACCGACACGTCCAGGCTGCGCCCATTGAGCGGCGCCCACATGAACAGCCACAACTGCACGCCGAGCAGGGCAGAAGACACCAGCACGCCGCCAATCAGCCGTGGCTTAGCCGCCAGCCTGCGCAGCAGTTCCCACACCCTGCGCCACTCACCGCTGACAATCATGAACACCGTCATGCAGGGCACGGTGAGCAACATGCGCCAGCCGAAAATTTCCAGGCCACTCAGGGGGGTAAGCAGCGATGTGAAGTAATACATCACCGCAAACAACACCGAGGCCAAGACCGATAACACCACACCTTTAGACACGCTGTCCTCGCGAAAGCCGATTATTTCGTCGGCAGTCTACAGGCGTGCCAATCGACCGGATACAAAATGCCCGACATCGTTGACCCCCGGCGAGGACGAATGCCCCGGCGTGACCAACGAATCAATGAACGCCTCGTCTTCGGCGCTGATCTGCACCGCCAGCGCCCCGGTGTAGGCGTCCCACTGCGCCTCGGTCCGTGGCCCGACGATCGCCGAGCTCACCGCCGCATTGTTCAGCACC
>NZ_WKCD01000543.1:0-1213 GCF_021606625.1 Pseudomonas sp. PA-4-8C | reverse complement strand
GCCTACCTGTTCACGCCCGAAGCCACTGTAAGCGCTTCCCATTACCACGCGCTGCGCCATACCCAGGCCAGCGAAACCGCGCTGACCAACCTGTTTACCGGCCGCCCGGCGCGGGGCATCGTCAACCGGGTGATGCGTGAACTCGGTGCCATCAACCCGGCGGCCCCGGCGTTCCCCAAAGCCGGAGGCGCATTGATGCCGCTCAAGGCCAAGGATGAGGCCGGTTTCAGCAACCTGTGGGCAGGCCAGGCCCTGGGGCTGGGCAAAGACCTGTCCACCTACGACCTGACCCGCCAATTAGCCGAGCACAGCTTGAGCAAACTCACCCGCGGCTGATTTGAGCAGCAACTTGGCACTGTACCGGCAATGGCCAACCGCTATATATTCCCATACATAGCGGTAAGCCCTCTTTCCTACACCCTGCCGTACACCTTCAAGGAGTTGCCTCATGATGACCCGCGTTTCGCGCCTGGCCCCCCTGCTTGCCGCCTTTGCCTTGGGTACGGCCCATGCCGATGAAGTTCAGGTGGCCGTGGCCGCCAACTTCACCGCCCCGATCCAGGCGATTGCCGCCGACTTCGAGAAAGACACCGGCCATAAACTGGTCGCGGCTTACGGTGCCACGGGGCAGTTCTACACCCAGATCAAAAATGGCGCGCCTTTTGAAGTGTTCCTCAGCGCCGATGACACCACCGCGCAAAAACTCGAAAGCGAAGGCGCTACCGTCAAGGGCTCACGCTTTACCTACGCGGTCGGTACCCTGGCGCTGTGGTCGGCCAAAGAAGGCTATGTGGATGCCAAGGGCGAGGTGCTGAAGAAAAATGAGTTCAAGCATTTGTCCATCGCCAATCCCAAGGCTGCACCCTACGGCTTAGCCGCCACCCAGGTGCTGGCCAGAGAAGGCTTGACTGACAAGGTCAAGGACAAGCTCGTCGAGGGCCAGAACATCACCCAGGCTTATCAGTTTGTTTCCACCGGCAACGCCGAGTTGGGCTTTGTCGCCCTCTCGCAGATCTACAAGGACGGCAAAGTCACCAGCGGTTCGGCGTGGATTGTTCCGGCCTCCCTGCATGACCCGATCAAACAGGACGCCGTGATCCTCAACAAGGGCAAGGACAGCGCCGCCGCCAAGGCCCTGGTGGACTACCTCAAAGGCCCGAAAGCCGCTGCCGTTATCAAATCCTACGGTTACGAGCTGTAAATGCCCCTGTCG
>NZ_WKCD01000542.1:0-1231 GCF_021606625.1 Pseudomonas sp. PA-4-8C | reverse complement strand
AAATGGTTCGCGACCTGCCACACCCATTTCCCAAGGCTGAGTTGATCGGCGCGGATCAGGGTTTCGAACAACTGGTGGCCCACGTCGTCGGCTTTGTCGAGGCCCCTGCAGTGGGCCTGGATTTGCCCTTGGATCTGCGCGGCACGGCCTTTCAGGAGCGGGTGTGGCAGGCGTTGCGCGAAATCCCTGCGGGCAGCACCGCCAGCTATGCGCAGATTGCCGAGCGTATCGGTGCACCCTCCTCCTTTCGCGCCGTGGCCCAGGCTTGCGGTGCCAACCACCTGGCGGTGGCGATTCCCTGTCATCGCGTGGTGCGCAGCAATGGCGAGCTGTCGGGCTACCGCTGGGGCGTAGAGCGCAAGCGCCAGTTACTCGAGCGTGAAACCCAGCCCCACAAAACGCCGCTTCCGTCCAGTGAATAAAACAGACTGGCCGGGTGCTGATTGCCCTGCTAAAACAGCGAAAAGCCCTACTAACGCTGGAGAAGCACCCCATGAGCACCTGGCCAGACACCCGCATCCTTGACCTGTTGGGCATTGAGGTGCCGATTATCCAGGCGCCGATGGCTGGCGCGACGACCACCGCCATGGTCATCGCCGCCCAGCAAGCCGGTGCCCTGGGCTCCATGCCTGCGGCGGCGCTGAGCCAGGAGCAACTGCGCGAGGCCTTGGCCCTCATTCGCCAGGCCAGTCATGCGCCGCTAAACGTCAACTTCTTCTGCCATCAACCGCCCGATGTCGATGACGCGCGGGACCAGGCTTGGAAGGCCTTGCTGCAACCTTACTACCATGAACTGGGCGCCGACTTCGATGCGCCAACGCCGGTATCCAACCGCGCGCCGTTCAACGACGCAGCCTGCCAAGTGGTAGAAGAGTTTCGGCCAGAAGTAGTGAGTTTTCACTTTGGCTTGCCAGAGAAGTCCTTACTCGACCGGGTAAAAGCCACCGGTGCCAAGGTGCTGTCATCGGCCACCACCGTCGAGGAAGCCGTGTGGCTGGAACAGCACGGCTGCGACGCGATTATTGCCATGGGTATTGAAGCCGGAGGGCATCGTGGCCTGTTCCTCAGCGATGACCTCAACAGCCAGATCGGCTTGATGGCGCTGCTACCGCAGATTGTCGACGCGGTCAGCGTGCCGGTGATTGCTGCGGGCGGAATCGGCGATGCGCGTGGCATCGTTGCGGCCTTTGCCCTCGGCGCCTCGGCCGTGCAGATCGGCACGGCCTACCTG
>NZ_WKCD01000541.1:0-1289 GCF_021606625.1 Pseudomonas sp. PA-4-8C | reverse complement strand
GCGCAAACAGGCTGATGACCAGGCCCGACGCGGTATTGCGCGGCATGTGGATGCTGCGATAGTCGGTGTGGCTGAGGGTGCTGACGCCGCGCTCCTTCATGCCCCAGTACGCGTCCAGGTCATTGACCTTGGGCTGCTCGGCGAAGTTGTACAGCGGCGGCGGAGACGCAGTGGCCCATTCCAGGGTGCGCCCGTCCCATGGGTCGCCGGTGCGGTCGCGGTATTGATGACGGTTGCGGATGCTCACCAACAGCTGCAGGGCCTGCGTCGCCACACCGCAGAGGATGATTGCCACCCCCACCAACTCCAGCAGCAGCCAGGGCCGCCATTCGGGGTTGTCGAAATGATTGAGACGGCGCGTCATGCCCATGAAACCCAGCACGTAGGAGGGCATGAACGCGAAATAAAAGCCCACCAGCCAGCACCAGAAAGCGATGCGCCCCAGCTTGTCGTTCAAGCGGAAACCGAACGCCTTGGGGAACCAATACGTCAGGCCGGCCATATAGCCGAACACCGCACCGCCGATGATCACGTTGTGAAAGTGCGCGATCAGAAACAGGCTGTTGTGCAGCAGGAAGTCGGCCCCCGGCACCGCCAGCAGCACCCCGGTCATGCCGCCGATGCTGAAGGTCACGATAAAGCCCAGGGTCCATAGCATGGGCGTTTCGAAACGCACGCGGCCGCGGTACATGGTGAACAACCAGGTGAAGATTTTCACCCCGGTGGGCACCGCGATGATCATGGTCATGATGCCGAAGAACGCATTGACGTTGCCCCCCGCGCCCATGGTGAAAAAGTGATGCAGCCACACGATGAACGACAACACGGTGATCGCGATGGTCGCCCATACCAGCGACACGTAGCCGAACAACCGCTTGCTGCTGAAGGTGGCTGCGATTTCGGAAAACACCCCGAACGCCGGCAGGATCAAGATGTACACCTCCGGATGCCCCCAGGCCCAGATGAGGTTCACGTACATCATCGGGTTGCCGCCGGCCTCGTTGGTGAAAAAATGCATGCCCAGGTAACGGTCCAGGGTCAGCATCAACAGGGTGGCGGTGAGGATCGGAAATGCCGCCAGAATCAGCACCGACGTGCACAGCGCATTCCAGGTGAACACCGGCATCTTGAACAGCGTCATGCCTTCGGTGCGCATCTTCAGGATGGTGACGAAGAAATTCACCCCCGTGAGCAGCGTGCCGATGCCGGATATCTGCAATGACCAGATGTAGTAATCCACGCCGACGCCGGGGCTGTAGCCCAGCTCGGATAACGGCGGATACGCGACC
>NZ_WKCD01000540.1:0-1298 GCF_021606625.1 Pseudomonas sp. PA-4-8C | reverse complement strand
ATCCTATGTGTGCCAGGCTTTTTCCTACTGATGCTGCTGTCTAAGCCTGAGATGTTTTACCGACAGGAATCGCGCTTCAATGTCGTGTTCTGTTGCACAATACCGTCCGGACCGTTTTCTTCAGGATTTTCAATGTCGACATCATTTCACTTGCGCACTCTCGGGTTGGCGCTGGTGCTGGCGGGCGCTGCGGGCTGCTCGTCACCCAAGACCGCTATCTATGAACATGAGAATTTCGACGACTCCGGTACGTTTTCCCGCGATTACCCGGTGAGCGATGTGGCGGCCTGTGAGGCTGCGCGCCGTGCCCTGCTGAGTCAGGGCTACATCATTACCAGTAGCGATCCGAAGTTGGTGGCCGGCAACAAGAGCTTCCAGCAGACCGGCGAGACCCACCTGCAGATCAGTTTCAATGTGGTGTGCGCCGCTGATGGCAAGGGCAGCAATCACTCGACGATGTTTGCCAACGCCTTGCAGGACCGCTATGCGCTGAAGAAGGTCAACAACTCCGCGAGCCTCGGCGTGGGCGTGCTGGGCTCGGTGTCGATGCCGATTGGCTCCACCGATGATTCGATGGTGAAAGTGGCCAGCGAGACCGTCTCGGCACCCAAGTTCTACGAGCGCTACTTCGCGCTGGTGGACGTGTTCCTGCCGCAGGAAGTGAAGCAGGCCGAGCATATCCCCGAGCAGCCCAAGGCCGACCTGGGCGTGCCCGAGCCCAAGGCCGCTCCGGCAGCCGAGAAGGTCGAGGCGCCGAAGGAGGTGCCTGTAGCGCCCGCCGCTGCAGAGCCGCTTGCGCCGCCACCTGAGGCAGCACCGATCGCGCCGGTGACAGAGCCTGCTCCGGTGGCGCCGGCGCCGGCGCCGACTGATCCTACGTTGCCGGCGCCGACAGAAGCGATTCCACCGCTTCCGATGCCTGCGCAATAACGCAATGCTCGAATGTAGGAGCGGGGTGTCAGGTAGAGAAGCGTCGGCTGACAGGTCGCTATCGCAGCATAGGTATCGACACAACTCTGTAGCGCTCAACAGTAACCACGATGCGAAGCGAGCCGCTCTTGCTCTTGATCTGCTTTTGATCTTGATCTTAAGCGCCCCGTCAAACCACGCTGGCGGATTACGGGCACACCGAGCCCAAGCGAGGTGCCGAGTGGTGGGGCAAGAGCGTTTTGCTTACTTTTGACTGGGCCGGCAATCTGGCTTTTCAAAAGTAAGACGCCGTCAGGGCGGAACCCTAAGTGGCCGTTACCGCAGGAATGGATATGTACTCATTCCAGCCCAACTAAATGGCCGACCAC
>NZ_WKCD01000054.1:0-25019 GCF_021606625.1 Pseudomonas sp. PA-4-8C | reverse complement strand
AGCGGGTGGTCTGTGATCGCTGACTTATGGACGCTCATCGCTGATAGCGGTTGCGGCGACACTTCCAACCTTGCTTGGGTCTCTCTTCGTCTGGCGCTCTTCAAGCAGGGTCCTGGGCAATACAAACCCTTCAAAACTGCGCTGGGTGATCGGGTTATTAGCTTTCTCCGCCCCAATCCGATAACGCATCAACCCATCGGCGACAGAAAAAGTCAGGTCCACGCTGGTGTCGGTGCGGCCATTGAGGTGCCCACGGCTGAGCAGGCGGAACAGCGACCACGGCCCGCGATAGCTCAGGCTGGCGGTGTTGCCGGTGCTGTGCACCAGGGTCAGTTGGCTGCCGTTGGTGTTGCCCAGGCTGTTGGGCCAGACCAGCCCGATACGTTGCGGGGCGCCGTGTTGGTACGGGATAAGCTGGCCGTCGACGCTGAGCATGCTGCTCAGGCGGGTGGCGCTCAGGGCCAGAGGTTCGATGGTGAGTTGCACCGCGAGGTGGCCGCGATGGTTGAAGAAGGTATCGCGGATGCGCTCGATTTTTTTCAGCTGTTGCAGCACATCGCTGCGCACCAGGTAGCCGCCAAGGCTGTCGGAGTAAAGCGCATCGAGGTTGTCTTTGAGGAACACGTTCAGGTACTGATCGTGGAATTGCTGCAAGCGTCCTTGTGGACCGAAGAAGGCCTCGAAATCATCCAGCGACGCATCCTCGCCACTGGCCTTGAACGGGTAGCGGCCCGCCAGACGCTCGCGGTAGAAGCTGTAGATTTCGCTGTCCCAGCGTTTCTCCAGCTCGCGCAGAGCGGCAATCACCAGTACCTGAGACGTCTGGTCGGCAAGCTTTTTGACTTGCTGGTTCAGCGGTTCGGGCAGGCCCACGGCAACACGTTGCAGGTTGGCGATGGGGTCGGCGCCGCCCAGGGAGAAGCGGTTAAGCACGGTTTTAAGGGCGGCTTTGCCGGGGTCGGGATTGTCGTGCACGGCTTTGGCGTAGTCATAGACGGCGCTGACCGAGCGCAGGGTTTCTTCGTAGTAAGACGGCTGGTCGCCTCGTGCGTTGATCAGTTCTGAAAGACTGGAGAATGCGCGCCGAATCCCGGCCGCCTGTTGTTGCCCCTCAGACACCTTGTCCAGCTTGAGCGGCGCTTGCCCTTCAGCCAAGGGCACGGTCGGGTAGATCACACTGTTGTCGCGCAGGGTTTCCAGCAAGCGTCGTAGCGGCGCGGCCGGGCCGGTGACTTGCTCCAATACCGCCACACCGTGGCTAAGGTCGTCGAAGTCGGTCACTGCAAACTGGTTCAACGCCCGCCGCCAGCTGTCCACGTAGTCGGCGCTGTACAGGGCGCGGATACGCTGGGTCAGCACGTTGCGGTCTTCGGCGGAGTAGTCCAGACGTTGTCGTTCGCCCAGTACCCACTGGTCGATCATTGCCAGTTCGATGATGCCCTCGGTGCCCGGTTCGAAATAGTCCTTGAAGCCCTTGGCGGTGAGCAGCGGCGGCAATTGCAGGCTGCTGCCCGCTTGATCGGTGTTCAGCGGACGGTAAACGATATCGAATGCCGGGCCGATCTCGTTGCGCAGGTCCAACGGGCGATGCAAACGTTCCAGAGCGTCCTGTTTGAGGCTCATATAGACCCGTTCGGCCATGGGCAACTGGCGCAGTTGCTGCTGCACTTGGGTAATGCGTTCGCGGTAGTGCGGCAGGTCGGCATCGGCGTATTTCAGCGCGTAGCCCAGGTGCCCCATCAGATCAGCCTGCAGCCGGCCCTGACCGGGATAGGCACGCTGCCATTGCTTGGCAACCCACTCTTCGACGATGGCCGCACGGCGGTTGGGGCGCTCTTCGAGCATACGGTACACGCGCAAGGCCGCCAGTTGCTTGTTGCTACCGGCGGGCGCCGCGTTGATGGCGTCGAGCACACCGCTGGCAATCGCCGGCAGGAAGCGCTTGGACAACAGATTCAGGTAGGCTTCGTCCACGGTGGGGCCAATCGCCCTGCCCTGGTACAACCCCATGTCCGACAGCAACGGCCAGGCTTGGCGGTAGTCGCCATAGACCAGCACCGCATCACGGATCTGGTCCAGGGGCAGCAACAGGTTGCGCCCGGTGGGGTCGACCTTGGCGTCGATATCCCGCTCACTGAACTCCTGGCTCTTGGCCAATACGTTGGCCGCCTTGTCGCGGTTGATATTGAAGTAAAACTGCCAAGTGCCGATGGTCACCAAACATCCCAGGGACGCAACGCTGAACCCCGCGATCAACAGCCGCCGCTTGCTGCGGGCCACCTTGATGTTGTCGCCCGCCAGCCCCGCTTCGGGGTAGATCACCCGCTGGAACAGTTGCTGGGCAAAGTAGATGACCGTGCCACCGGCCGGTTTGACCTCCGGTGGCGGTGGCGGCAGTTGATACGCCTGCCCTGCTTCTTTGATGAAAGCGTTGCTCAGAGTGCCCTGCTGCAACACCGAGGAAAAATACAGCCCGCGCACCAACGCGGGTGTGGTGAATCGATCATTGCCAAGCATTTCAGTCAGGAAACCAAACAGCGCGCGGCGCAAGCCCGCCATCTGATGCATCAGCGCCTGCAAGCGATCACACTCATCCAACGTGCGCGCCTCCCGGGTGCTGTTGAAAACCTGTTCGCAGAGGCAATCGACAAAGGCTTGATATTGGCGCGTCAGTTCCGCCAGCCAGGCATCAAAGTCATCCACCGCGTCCAGGCTGAACGTGAAACCCAGCAGATCTTCGCGGCCACTGCGCGATAACCTGGCGAAGAATTCTTCGAAGCCTTCCAGCAGGTCGAACTTGCTCAGCGTCACGTACACCGGCAAGCGCGTGCCCAATTGCCGCGTCAGCTCAAACAGCCGGGTGCGCAGCAGGTTAGCGTGGGCCTTGCGTTGTTCGGGACGTTGCGCCAACAAGGCCTGTATATCAATTACCAGCACTACGCCGTTCAATGCCCGACGGCTGCGGTTACGCGTCAGCCAGTCGAGCAGGTGCGACCAAAGGCGCGCATGAGTGCCGGTGGGCAACACCGGCTTGAACTTGCCCTGCTGCTCGACGTTTTCAGCCGGTGAATCCGGGTGGCTGAGAAATTCACCCGGCGGGTCAATCAACACCGCCTCGTCCCCGATCCACCAATCCACCGGATAGGCCAATTGCTCTTCCTGAGCCCTGACCCCAGCCTTGGTCACATGAGACAACGAAAAACTCTGGTTGGAGCGGGTGATCAGACTGGTCTTGCCGGCATTCTCCTCACCGAGCACCAGGTACCACGGCAGTTGATACAGTGAACGGCGGCGCTCCATGTTATTCAACAGGCTGCCCAGGCTGCGGTCCAACGCGCGCTCCTGCGCCTCGATATAAGGCAAGCAAGGGTCGGCTTGCACGGCAGCCTCATGCTGGCGTTCAACCTGCAAACGCTGATAACGCTCGCGCACGCGCCACGCCCAGATCAGCAGCGGCACCACGATCACCGCCACACTGGCCGAGACCCGCATCGCCCACTCGGCCAACGGTTGGCGCTCACGCCACGTCCACTGCGGGCCCAGCCACCAGATGGCGACCAGCAAGAACATCACCCCCAACAGCACCAACACCGGCCATGCCTGGTTGAATTGGCGCAGCACCGGCAGGCCCCAGCGTTTGAGGTAACCCCAGACTGTTTTCATGAATTGCTCCTAACGCTTTTTTAGAGTTCGTTGCTTACACACGGTGAACGCATCCCTGTTGCTCCCGCTGAACCACGCCCAGGGGCATGGCTTGCGTTTTCAAAGCTGGCGATGAATTCATGGAGGATGCGTTTGCTTTCAGCAGCCTCCTTGACACTGGGGCCGCGAATGTTGGCCCACGGGTCCGGCTTGGGCACGACCGAGCCGTAGCGGATGCGTACGGATTTGAGGATTGCGTCCCACACGGCCATGGCTTCGTAGTCGGTGAGCGAGGGGTTGACGGGGTCTGGTGACGCGGGTTGTTGCCAGAGAGGCAGTTCGTAGCCTTTGTTGGCGAATTGGGGAAGGGTCCAGCGCACAAGATCCCTGGGTTTATCCGGATCTATGGCGGTACGCTTCTTTCCGCCTGCCGATAGGCGAATACTCATAGCTGGACGGCTTAGGGATGGGTTATCTCGATAGTTCTCGCTGACGAAAAGTATTTGACGATGTGTGTCATCACTGAAGCCGATCAAGGATTCTTCGGCTTGCATTCCAGCTAATGTGATTTTGCCTATACGCAGTTGTTCATAATCGCCTGCGAGGAATATTTTCCCGTCTTTTTGGGTTCGGACATGCAAACGTTCTCCATCATCAGGTGATAAGGCGTTGTAGTAGACGTTCAGCGATACGTCTGAAGCAGGGGGGCGAAAATAGAAACTGGCGATCTCATGGTCGTGATGACTACGAATGACAACCGGCCCAAGTGCAAACCCCGCGCCCGCGGTTTCGGGGGTGACTTTGAAGATTTCCTTCGACAGCTTTAAGAGTTGGGCTTCAACGGAATCCGTATCGCCTTCGTATGATTGAGCCCTGAGCATGACGTAGACATCATCGATCAGCAGATGAGACTCATGAACGAATGTTTGGCGGCGTGTTGCCTGCTTGTAGTACTGCAGCAACGTTTCCCTGGGTGAAACAAATTTTGCCGACACCAGCATCGGCACATCTGAATTCTTATAGTTCTTGACTGCCGAAATCCGACGTGACCGCTCATTCAAGGCTGCATCAAATCGCTCCTGCGTCACGCGCTCCCCCAAGATCAAGACCTCAACGCTGGAGTGATCAGCTCCCAATCCGTAGTACAACTTCACATCCCCTCCGCCGGTCCAACTGGAAGGCAAGTCGATCAGCCCACGGCCCAACGCCCAGGTGCGCATGTTGCTGGTCAATTCGTGCACGGTTTGTTTCTCCTGTTCACTGGGTTGTTTGAAGGCGGCGCAGCCCGTGAGCAACGCGACCGTCAAACACATGAAAAGAAGCTCGGGGGCTTTAGGATGAAGGCGGCCAAAAGAAAGCCGGTGGGCGCTATTCATTGATCGCTATCCCCTGGTAATGACCTACGTTTTTCCAAGCTGGCAATGAACTCATCGAGGATGCGTTTGCTTTCGGCAACCTCCTCGGCACTAGGCCCGCGAATATTGGCCCAGGGGTCCGGCTTGGGCACGACCGAACCGTAGCGGATGCGTACGGATTTGAGGATTGCGTCCCACACGGCCATGGCTTCGTAGTCGGTGAGGGAGGGGTTGACCGCACCGCGGACGACCAGCATGTGGTGATGCAGTGGTACCGCGACACTTCCTACAACAGCAATGAGGTGGTAGCACAAAGCGCGGAAAGGCAGGGCAATGTGATGGTGCACACCAACTATTGGGCAACCGTCAATAACCCCAATCGCTGCATCCTTTCCATCACCGTCGATCAGGACAGAAAAATTGTCGGGTTTGAAGCCGATGAAGGCGAGTTGCTGCTCTCCAGTGGCTGCCAGTCGGTCAAGTTTGGGCCGCCTTAGGCAACCGACGCTGAGACAGGCCAGTGGAAACACCTCCTACAAACGTCATGTTTTAGTCTTGAAGGATCGTCCTCGACAATGAAATCCGTTATCGTCGCCATCGCCCTACCGCTCATTGCAGGCTGCGCAACGCCGAAATATTGGGAGGCCACCGGCGGCAACCCGTCCGACGGGCTTGTGCAACTCTCCTACGTCCATACGCCGTTTGAGTACGGCCAAATCCGGGAGTCCCAAGGGTTGGCGATTGCCACGGGGCGCTGCCAATTCTGGGACTACCAACGCGCTGAACCCGCGGGCAAAGAAAAATCCGAGTGTCGCACCATGGGGCCGTTCCACTGCCTGGAAACCACAGTCACTCAGGATTACCGCTGCCTGCAATGACAGCGGCCCGGGGCGTCAATTTCCATTAGGAACTCATTCATCTCCATGCTCGACTGGACACGCTGAAGACGGAACGTACCGGCCTCATCAAGTCCACGGTTTGACGATCAAATCGATCAGAACTTCGCTCGTCCTCAAGGCCGTTCTCTGCCAAAAAGCAAGCGGCGTACAGCTTGCTTCTGACGAGGATCAATCCGGGACATAAGCTTTTCGATTTCTCTTGTATCCGGTACACCCGAAAGCCTTCTAACTACCCCCTCAACAGGCGGATCGTCGTTAACCACAAGACCTGCAGGCGTGCCTTCATAGATCAGTGCATTGCGGATAGACGGGCATTGAATGCAAAAGTCCTCAAGACAAATACCCGTATCAGATACCGATGCGGTATTGATTACCACTAAATCGAAAGGCTCCTGCGCGTGATCAACCATGATTACCAGTTCTTCGAAAGAAGCAATAGGAGCGATACGGTGATAACCATTTCTATTGAGCATTTTCTCGATGGACAAACGTTGAAGATGCTCAGGGTCAATAATCAATATACGCAATGAGGGTGTCGGCATTCTTTAAACTCTCGCAAGGGGCAATCGAACAGACCTCAAATGTGCATATCCGGCTTGATCCTGGTCTCCAGCCAAGCCAGCAAATTGCTCTTGGTCATGGGCCTGGCGAACAGATAGCCCTGGCCCTGAACACATCCCAAGTCGAGTAAGCGCTGGTGCTGTTCCTGTGTTTCGATACCCTCGGCAATCACCGACATGCCTAACGCCTCACCCAGGGCCAGCGTACTGCTGATGACCGCGTCGCAACGGGGTTCGTCGCCGAGTCCCTGGATAAATTCACCATCCAGTTTGATCTCGTTGAACGGTAACTGGCACAAGCGTTGGAGTGACGAAAAACCCACGCCAAAATCGTCGATGGACAAACGGCATCCCATCATCCGTAAGCGAACCAAGCCCTCCAGAGACGTCGCCGAAGCCTCCAGCAGACCGCTCTCGGTCAGTTCGAAAGTCACGGCTGACCCCGGCAGCCCAAAGTTGCACAGCGCTTTCTTGATATTGGGCACCAGGTCCGCGCTCGATAGTTGCACGGGCTCCAGGTTAAAGGCGACGTTCAGCGCGTGCCCCAGACTCCAAGCGTGGCGTTGCAATTCCAGGCCGTGACTGAGCTGAGCGTAGAACAAGTCATTGAGCAGATTGCTGCTCTCAATGGCCGGCATGAAGACAGCGGGAGAAACCAAACCCGCGCACGGATGATTCCAGCGCGTCAGGGCCTCGACCCCTACGACGTCGCCTTTGAGCAAATTTATTTTTGGTTGAAAGTAGGTCTCCATTTGCTGGTGCTGCATCGCCAAACGAACGTCACTCCCGCTCGCCAGGACAGGCGATGTGGTAACTGTTGATTGAGCCATAGACCCACTCAAGAACTTTTTCAGAAGTGCCTCCAATAGTTCGACCTGCAAAGGTTTCCCCACGTCGCCCAATAGCATCAACCCTAGTAACGGAACCAATTGGCGGGCAGCCCGCCGTATATCCTCACTGAGTGAACTGCTTAGAATCACTGCCCCCACCAACCCGGCGCGGGCTACACGATGAAGAAACTCCAGCCCATCCATACCCTCCATGCTCAGATCGCACAGCGCTATATCGACTGGCCCGCTTCTTTGCAGCACATCAAGCGCCTCCAAACCGTTAGAAGCGCTGAATACCTCCTGACAACCGAGCTGTTTGAGCAGGTTGACTGCAATAGCCTGCTGGAAAAGGTGATCTTCCAGAACCAGAACGCGTAAGGGCAAAACTTGCATGGGGTGTTCTCCGCTGTGTGAAGCGCTGGAGTTAGCCGCACCTTAATTCCAGGTACTGTCAAACCCTCCATAATCCACTACTAACGCGCTGGCGGTACCTTACGCATCACTAATTGGCGCTGGGTGTTCTGTCATAAACCGAGTGGACATGCCCCGTGATCGTAGGCAGGGGGACAAACCTTAAGAGACTTGAGGGATGGGCTATGCTTACTTTTTTACGGCGGGCAAGAACGTGGATGTTTCCCACCGAAACGTAGGAAAAATCCCAGCAAGAACGTATCCACGTTTCATTGGTCGCAGGGCGTCTCGACAAATTGTTCCAGCACCGCTCCGAGCACCTCCATCGCTTGATGCAAAGCATCAACCGACAAAGTAATACGCGTGGCATCCAGCCCGTCGCAATCAACCCGCAGTTGTTCACAACACTGGATCAAACGCTTTGCCTTAATGATCTGGGCGCCACCCTTGATCCGGTGAGCAAGATCGGCCAACCCGACTATATCGTTCTGACTAAAGAGTTTGACCAAGCGCAACAGGTCCTCTTCATTGCTTCTCGTCAGGTCCCGCAGCAGGCTTTTAATCGACTCACGATCACCGCAGGTCAACTGCTCAAGGCTACTCAGGTCAATATCATCGTCAGACGGCGTTCCGTCGGTGATATCGAGGTTTTGCTCGAACACCGACTCGACGCGAGAAAGACGTGCCATCAACTCCTTCATACCGATTGGCTTGAACAAGCAGTCATCCATGCCAGCA
Organism: Pseudomonas sp. PA-4-8C; assembly: GCF_021606625.1. NCBI lineage: Bacteria > Pseudomonadati > Pseudomonadota > Gammaproteobacteria > Pseudomonadales > Pseudomonadaceae > Pseudomonas > Pseudomonas sp. PA-4-8C. The sequence continues at coordinate 16,584 of NZ_WKCD01000054.1, read as the reverse complement.
GCAGTACATCGCTCGATCTCCTCAGGTTGTGCATTGGCCGTAAAGCCCAGGATCAGGCACGGGGGGGCTTGCGAGAGTAGCTCTTCGGCACGGATCGCCTTTGCCAATTCGTAACCATTCATAATTGGCATGTTGCAATCAGTGATGACTACATCGAAGTGACCGTTTCTCCAGGTTCGTAAACCATGGGAGCCATCCTGCTCATCGCGAACGTTGTGCCCTAGATAATTCAATTGCTGCGACAACAACAACCGGTTGGCTGGATAGTCATCCACCACCAATACTGTCAGTGCTCGACCTGGGTGTGCCACCATCGCTACCGGCTTTTCAGGGGGTAACGCCGGTAATATCGGCAGTTCAACCAGTACCTCCGTTTGTGTTCCCAGCCCCAGGACGCTGGAGAGATTCAGTTGACCTTGCATCATCGAGCACAGCGTTCGGCTGATCACCAGCCCGAGTCCCGAGCCTGCTGATGTGGAACTCTCGGCCCCCACCTGACTGAACGGTGTGAATAGCCGCAACTGATCCTGTGCGGAAATGCCAACCCCCGTGTCTCGTACGAGTACGCGGATATGAAGGTTTTCACCCTCCTCGTCGGGTGTCCCCTCCACGCTGACGAGTACCTGCCCGACGCTTGTAAACTTGATGGCGTTGCTCAACAGATTGGACAACACTTGCTTGAAGCGCATGGGGTCTACGAGTACATCCCTGTCGGCCTTTTCATCGAACTCCAGAACAAGCGTCAGTTGCTTTTGGCGCGCCATGCCATCGAAGACCCGCACCACCGACATCACCAATTCTTTGAACACGGCTCTTCGCGGGCTCAGTGTCAGCCGCCCGGACTCAATGCGTACGACGTCCAAAATATCACCGATCAGATCCAGCATCCCCTGGGCTGCACCGGAGGCTACTTCAATGGAAAAACGGTCAAGAATTCCCTGCTCCGCCTTTTTCATGGCCAGTTCAAGCATGCCAACCACAGCGTTCATCGGCGTTCGTATTTCATGACTCATGGTGGCCAGGAAAGTAGTCTTGGCCCGATTGGCATTGTCAGCGTCTTGCTTGGCTTCTTTCAGTTGCTCAAGCAACTGCTCTCGCTCGCTGATGTCGATCCATCCACCGATAATGCCCTTGACCTCGCCGTCGCGATCACGAAATGGCAAAACCCAGTGATAAGCAGTGATCATCCGACCGCCCGGCATCATCAACTGACAATCCCGTAATAACTCCCGACCTGCTGTCATCACCTCTTGATACTGCTGTTCGACTCCATGGCTGTAAGCGGATTCAAACAGCGGCCTTTCGGAAAGCCGAGTGCCAATCACATCCTCGGGTCGACATTCGGCCGCTTCCAGATAGCGGTTGTTGCACATCACCATGCGCATCTCGCGATCGCGCACGTAGATGGGATGAGGCAGGCCATCAATCAATACGCGCATGAAGTCCATCTGTTCATGGAGCGCCCGTTCAGCGATTTCGCGTTTACGAATCAGACGCCACAGGTAAGCGACCCAGGCGAAGGCGAACAGCAGCAGACCCGCGGCAATGGCAAACCCGCGCATGCTCGCCAGTTGACTGGCACGCGCGCGCCTGTTGTCGACCATGATATCGCCGCGCCAACGACCAATCACTTCGCTCATTTCTTCAGGGGTGATCCCCATTAAGACCTTATCGAAAATTGAATACAGCTCCAGTGCACCACGACTCGTGGCCAACCCCACTTGAGCGGGCGGCAGGCCAATACCACTGGTGATTCGAAGACTATTATCAAATTGGTTGGCAATTAAATAACGGGCATACACCAGGCTGTTGATCGACGCATCCGCCTTACCCTCGGCAACCTTCACCATCGCAGCCCGAGCGTCCGGAGCCAACACCAGCGTCACCCCCGGATAATGTTCCTCTACGTAGGTTCGCACGTTACTTAGCTGATTGACCGCCAGGCGCATGCCAGCCATTTGATCAAGACCGTCGACGCCCGCCTCCCCGTTACGGGAAACCAGCACATACGGGGTTGTCAGATAGGGCCGGGTGAAACGAAAGTCGCTGCTGCTCTGATTATTGAGGTTGAGCGCCGCAATCGCATCGGCCTTCCCCGTACGTACCAGTTCTTCAAGCTCACCCACTGTGGCGCCGCGCACAACCTCAAACTTCAACCCCGTGCGACGGCTGATCTTTTCCAGCACGTCGGCACAGATGCCTCGCAACTGATCATGCTGATCAAAAAAAGAAATGGGCGGGCTGTCTTCAATCACTGCAACGCGCAGCCGGGGGTTTTCGTCCAGCCAGCGACGCTCGTTCGCGGTTATATCAAACGCCTCATGGGCATGGACGTGGACAGCATCACCTCCCCAGCGCCGCAGGATCGTCGATCGCTCTGTAGTCGGTATCGCACCTAGCGTCTGGTTGATGATACGTAACAGCCGTAGGTCCTTGTCCCTCAGGGCAAAACCGATATTGGTGACTTCCAGCCCGGAAAAATCATGGATGTGGACTTCATGCAGGAAATTTTTATTTATCAGGAAATTGGACGTCAATGCTCCGCCGATGTGTACATCCGCCTGGCCAAAAACGACTGCGCTGATGGCATCAAGGTCAGTGTCGTACAACCGCAATTTGGCATGAGGATAAACCGCCTGGACCTCGTCAGTACTCAAATAGTACTTGGACATCGACAATGTCTGCCCCTCCAGCTCTGGGGGCAAGGTATTATCTCTGTCGCGACGAATGATCAAGACAGGCTGGTCATCGGTGTACGAGCGGGAAATAACCAGCTCCGGGTCCGCTGCCTCGAAGCCACTGGCTGATCCAAGAAGGTCCAGCTCCCCACGCTTTAGCGCGAGTATCGCTTGGTCGCGCTGCAGATACCTGTGCACCTTGACTTCGATATGCAGCATATCGGCGAGCAGTTCTGCGTAATCGGCGGTCAATCCTTCATAGTCGCTGGGGTTGACGGTCAGATCCAGAGGCGCCGAGTCCGAGAGAGCGGTTCCAAGATTCAGCACTCGCTTGTTACGCAACCAACGCCAATCATCGTCATCCAGCTTCACGGTCAGGGCCTTGCCGTGAGAGCGCCCCAGCAACACCAACGACTCGCTTTCATCTTTCAACGTGGGTGCTGGATGATCAGCATAAGCGCAGGGACTTAAAAGTATGAATATAACCAGCAAGCCAGATAAACGTCTCATTTAGATCAGATTATTACGTTTGGCGAAGTCAGCCAAATACACAACTGATTTTACATTGAGCTTTTCAATTAAACGGCTTTTGTAGGTGCTGACAGTTTTATTACTAAGCAACATAGCAATACCAATTTCCTTATTACTGAAGCCTCTCGCCAGCTGTTGTAATATCGCCAATTCACGGTTGGACAACTGCTGAAGCATTTCCCGCTCAGACAACTGATTATCAATGCGCCGAACCGAACTATTAACGAGGGCCGGAAAGTAGGTATAACCGTCCATGATCGCCCGGATCGCACGATTTAGTTCATTAAGCTCCCCTGATTTAACTACCGAGCCGGCAGCCCCCACGCTCATACAGCGCTGCGCGTAAAAAGACGCTTCCAGAGAAGTCAACACCAGGATTTTAGTGGGCAAGCCCAAGGCACAAATACGGCTGATAACCTCCAATCCGTCCAATAATGGCATGGCGATATCCAGCAGAATCAGGTCCGGTACGTGTTCTTTGGCCAAATATAAAGCGTCGACGCCGTTGTCTGCCTCGGCTACCACTTCAAACTGTTCGGCCGCAAGCAACATCTTCACTGAGGAGCGGATAAAGGGGTGGTCGTCGACGACTAACGCTTTGCGCATAAAGGCCTCTTTATTAATACGGACCGCACGCTATCAGCGATACGAAGGCCCGTTTTAAACAGCTCAAGAATCGACAGAAAGAATAATAGCTTCATTTTTTTATCTGTCGATGTCCGTTGAAAAATGTTGTTCGACCCACGACGCAAAGTCCCAACCGTTTGCGGGACGTGCCAAATGAAAGCCCTGACCGAAGGAGCAACCCAAGCTGACCACGGAATCTAAAATCCGCTGATCGCTGATCCCCTCAACAATCAACTGCATGCCGAACATTTTGGCCAGGGCCAAGCTACTGGTTACGATCACCTGACTGACCGAGGCCGGCATCTCCTGAACAAACGTACCGTCGAGCTTAAGTTGATCGAAGGGAAGCTCTGCCAGCGCTTTGAACGAAGACAACCCTGCCCCGAAATCGTCAATCGACAAGCCACAGCCATTCTCATGCAAACGAAAAAGGTTCTCACGGGCCGAGCCCGGCAGGTCGAGCAAACTGTTTTCCGTTACCTCAAACATCAAGACTGAACCTGCAAAACCGTACTGACCCAGACACTCAACGATGTGTTCGACCAGGTCGTTGCGTATCAGTTGGGATGGCGCCAGGTTGAAGGACAGGCTCAAGGCGACGCCCTTCTCGCGCAGGCCATCCAGGAGCCTCAGACCCTGGTCAAGCAATTGCTTGAACATGTCGTCAATCAGGTCGTATACCAGCATTGCCGCCAGCAAATGCCTGGGCAACAACATTCCCCGTGTGGGATGTTGCCACCGCACCAGTACCTCAGCCCCGACCAATTGGCCATTGTGCAAGTTGAATTTGGGTTGAAACCATGCTCGAAAAGCCCCTGTGGCAAGCCCGTGCCGTACCTCGTCCTCAGGGATCAGGTCAGGCTCGGCAAGCACCTGTTGCGTCAAGTCGTGCCGCAGCTCGACGAAGTGCGACAGCACCTGCGATACGCGCTCCATCTGCAGCGGTTTCTCCAGGACCCCCAAGAGTGGGACGCCTGAAAAACTTTTCATCTGGATAACACTGCGGTACAGGTCGCTTTGCAGATCGCTGCACACGACCAATGAACGAACATTGTTCAGCTCGCTGGCCACCTGCAAAAACTCATGATTATTGATCAACCCGTCAGTCACATCGAAGAAAATAATGTCGATGAACTCGGCACGACGAATCCACTCCGTCGCCAATGCTGCGTTCTCGACGGCGATGACCGTTTCAATCTGCAGACTCATCAGGGCCTTGACCAACACGGCTCGCTGGAAAGCATGACTTTCAATGACGAGAACACTACGAGGTTGCATTTATATAAACCGGCCCATACTCAATATGCAGAGCTTGACGGTTCCAGCCCAGAGTAATCCGTAGAAATTTCCTACGGATACGTAGGAAACATCCCAGCACAAAGAGCATCGTCCCATCCAAATCCTCGACTGCACCTGCAGTCAGACAGCACTGCGACACCTACAACGACAGATAGCCTCTCAGTAACGCCGAACTGGACAAAATACTGACATCGGCAATCACGCTGTCGTAGGTATTGTTGATGGCTTGCAACTGGCTATTGAAATGATCATTTTCAGCCACAAGCACGTCGAGTAATGTACGTTTTCCGAGGTTGTACCACTGGTCATAAAACATCTTGCGCACCTGGTCTGTTTCCACGGCCAAGCGTTGATATTCCAGTGCCAATTGCACCGCCACTGCGCGGCTTTGTACCAGGCGGTCAATCTCCTGGCGCAGGTCTTCATAGGCTTTGTCATATTGCTCCAGCGCCGCGCCGCTGCGCGCACTGGCGGCAGATTGTGCAGCGGTGTTGGAACCACCACTGAATGCCAGCCACTGCACGTCCAACCCAACGTACCAATCATTGTTACGGTCCAGGTCATCGTTGGCACCGTACAGCCCGTTCTGCTCTTTGCGTGCAACCAGATTCAACCCTGGTAATCCGTCTGCCTTGAGTGTCGCAGCGCGGCCGCTTTCCATTTCAGCCTGGGCCTTGAGGCGCAGCAGCATCGGATGTTTATCCAGCGCCGCCAAGGCCGTCGCAGGGGCAATGACCAGGCTGTCGATAAGCACTAACTGCTCCGGCAATTCGGGCACTGGCTCACCCAATAAACGGTGCAACTTGATTCGGGCGAGCTCGCGTTGATTTTCAATCTGCTTGCGGCTGGCTCGGGCCGAGAGCAGTTTGGCACGAGCCTGCACCAGTTCACTGGCCCTGCCCTTGTCGCTTTCGGTGATTTTGGACAGCATGTCGACCCGGCGGCTCATTTGCTGCACGTAGTCTTCAGCAACCACCATGCTCTGTTGATAGCGCATCAGGTTGATCAGTTGCGAGCTGGTGTCAAACGCCACCTGTTCACGCTCGGTCTGGCCAGTCTGCTCGGCCGAGCCCAGGGCGGCTTTAGCCGTGCGCAATTCACCGGCATTCTTGCCCCAGTCCCACACGTTCGTGGTGACATTGAGGGTGCCGGATGTATCACCCGAACTGCTGCGCCCGGAGCGGCTCCCATCCCGGGTCAGCGCACTGTCCATCCCCAGTCGTACTTGTGGCCAGCGGCGCCCCTTGACCTCGTCAATGTCATACCCGGCGGCCGACTCATTGGCATTGGCCACCCGCACTTCCGGGCTGTGCTGCAGGGCCTTGCCGACCATATCGCGCAACAGCAAACGCAATGCGTTGTTGGCAGGCCGCTCGCCATTGCGAACTAATGCACTCAAGGACGGAGCGGGCAACGTCGCAGGGGGGGTACGAGTAGCACCAGGAACCTGGGCAATAGTGCCTGGAGCACTGGGCGCAGGCGCTTTTACCGGCGGCTCTTGCGCAACCTGCGGCTTGGCAAACCGTGCCACAAGGCCAGCCATTTGCTCTGGGCTCAAGCGCTCCGGCGTACTGCTCGCAGCATCAGCGGATACCCCACCGGCGCACGCAATCGCCAGTACCGTCAAAACGAGTGTGGACTTAGTAATTTTCAACGTTGAATTAGCCATCTTATCTTTCCCGGAAGGCTTCACGCGCCTTCAGTACCGGCTTGAGTAAATACGACAGGACCGTCTTCTCGCCTGTCTTGATATCTACGCTTGCGATCATCCCCGGGATGATCGGAAGAGAACGTCCGTGCGCTTCAAGCGCCGCACGGTCGGTACGTACATAGACTTTGTAATAAGCAGCGCTGTCCCGCCCGTTGCGTGCCTTGCTTTCATCGAACAACGTATCGGGGCTGATATGTTCGACTTGTGCGCTTAGCCCGCCGTAGATCGAATAGTCGTAAGCCGTGATTTTCACAGTCGCTGCAAGCCCGGGATGAATGAACGCCACGTCCGAGGGCTGGATCTTGACCTCTACCAGCAAGCGATCCTCCAGCGGAATCAGGGTCATGATCTCGGCGCCTTGCTGAATGACACCGCCACGGGTAGTCACCCGAATATTGTTGACCGTGCCTCGCACCGGCGCGGTGATGGAGGTGCGATTCATCACGTCTTCACGGCCCTTGAGCACTTCCAGCGCTTGCGCAAGTTCGCTTTCCAGGCGCGTCAGTTCATTGTTGGCCTCGGAACGGAAACGGTTGATGCGGTCTGTGATCTGCAGGTTGAATTCATTGGCCTGACGGCGCAGGCGCATGATTTCCACCTCTGAGACCAACCCCTGTTGCGCCATCGGCGCTGACAGCCGAACCTCACCCTCTGCCAGCTCCAGGCTACGGCGCAAGGCCTTGACGCTGTCCTGCAAGGTCCTCTGCCGTGCGTTATAGGCCTGGGTCTCATCACGCACAATGGAAGCGCTTTGCTCGATCTCTTCAGGAAACGCCAGCGGCGTGTCATAGGCTTCGGCACGCAAACGGGCGATGGCGCCTTTGAGGCCCTGCACGCGGGACAAGGACTCGCCGTAGTTGGCGCCGACCCGCGTCGGGTCGATTTTCAGCAACTCCTGCCCCTGCTCCACCACTTGTCCTTCCTTGACGAACAACTCCTTCATGATCCCGCCTTCCAGGCTCTGGATCACCTGTTCGCGGCTGGCTGGAACGACCCGCCCTTCACCGCGGGTCACCTCCTCCACCCGTGCAAAGTTCGCCCATGTCAGCCCCGCCACCACCGTGGCGGCAATCAACCACAGAACCAGCGCACTGGCGGGGGTTTTCTGTTCGATCAGCGCGCCCTGCAAATCACGTACGAAGCCTTCATCCTCGGCACGCAAGGCGTAGCTGCGCTTGATGGCAGGCGCGTCTTTACGCCCGCCCAGCAGGCGCCTGAGCTTTTTCACTGACATGGGTTGGTTACCTGAAAACACGAAAAATAATGGGTATTCACTGTAATGCTCCGGCCAGTGCCGCCTCAGGCTGGCTGTTGCCATTGAGCGCCGCCAGCACCTGGGCCTTTGGCCCATCGGCGGCAATACGCCCGTCCTCCAGCACAATCAGGCGCTCGGCCAGGCTGAGCATCGACATGCGATGAGTCACGATGACCAGCGTATGCGTGCGGCTCAATTCGCTGAGTTGATGTATGAAGCGCGCTTCGCTCAACCCGTCCATTGCGCTGGTGGGCTCGTCGAGCAACAGGATCTTGGGTTCCAGCATCAGGCAGCGAGCCAGCGCGATCAGCTGGCGCTGGCCGCCGGAGAGGTTGTGCCCCATCTCCCCTACCGGCATTTCATAACCCTGCGGGTGGCGTGCGGCGATAAGATCCAGCCCTGTCATGCGGGCAACCCGCAAGAACTGTTCGGTACTGGCACCCGGACTGCCGATCATGACGTTTTCGCGCAGGGAGCCGTAGAAAAGCTGGCAATCCTGGCCGACATAACCGACTGCCGCCCGCCAGTCCACCGGGTCCACCTGCGACGCATCAAGCCCGTCAATCGCCACCCGACCTTCGCTTTGCCGGTAGAGCCTGGCCATCACCTTGAGCAAAGTGGACTTGCCGCTACCGATGTTGCCGAGGATCACAACCCGTTCGCCGGCCTGAATACTCAGGCTGATACTGTCGAGTGCCTTGGGCACCACAATCGCCCCAGGCACTGGGTAGGTGTAACTGACCGCCTGCAGGCTGAGGCTGCCATCGAAACGGGGCGCCTTCAGGTACACCGCAGCGGGGTCACGATCCAGCGGCAGCGTCATTAGTTTGTTCAGCGACTTCATACCGGCCTTGGCCTGCTGAAAGCGCACCGCCAACCCGACCACGGCGCCCAGCGGCTGCAACGAGCGGCCAGACAGGATCACCACCCCGATCATAGCGCCCATGCTCAGCTCACCCGCATGGATCAGGTAGACCCCCCACAGCACGATCAACAAGGTGGCAATCTGCTGAACAAACATCACAAAGTTGGTGATGAGGCTCGACAGAAAACGGCTTTTCATGGCCGAGGTGGTGGCCAACGCACTGAAGTCGTCCCAGCGCTTTTGCATGACGCCTTCGCCACGGGATGCCTTGAGGGCCGCCAGGCCTTCCAGGGTTTCGATCAGCAGCCCCTGGCGCAGGGAAATCTCGCGCATGTTTTCCTGCATGTAGCGCGAAAGGGGCCACTGGCAGGCAATACTGAGCAGCAGAATGACCGGCACGGCCAGTAAGGGCACCAGCACCAGAGGCCCGCCAATCAGGTAGATGATGCCAAGGAACAAGATGCAGAATGGCAAGTCCGACAAGGTCGCCAAGGTCGCGGACGTGACGAAATCGCGAACAGCTTCGTACTCGCGAAACTGGTTGGCAAAGGCGCCTGAGGAGCCCGGCTTGCTATCCAGGCGCAAGGCCATGACCTGACGAAACAAGCGTGCGCCAAGGATCAGATCCGCTTTTTTTCCGGCGACATCCAGCAGGTAGGCACGTATCTGCCGGGATGAGAATTCCAGGCACACCGCAATCAGCACCCCGATTGCCATCGACCACAGCGAAACATACGCCTGGGTCGGCACGACGCGGTCGTAGACATTCATGGTGAAAAAGGTAATGGCCAAGGTCAGGATATTGGCCAGCAACGCCGCGAGTGCCGCGCTGTAAAAATAGAAGCGATACCGCCACAGCACCGCAAACAACCAGTGCGATTTGCCCTGGTCTTGCATCAGCAGATCGTTGTCACCACGTGCGTCAAGTTTCGGTACCACGCTGCTCAGCAGGAAGTACCCTGCACACTGCGCCCGAACCTGCTCTTCGCTCAGCGTGACCTGGCCTTCGTGCTCGGGAAGAATAACGTCGTAAACCGTTTTTCCCGCGCGCTGTGAGCGGCTCAACAGCACGCAGTAAGTCCCGTCCCGACACGCCTGTACCGCCGGAAGCAGGTAGTCGGCCAACTGCGGTAACGCCCGCCGCACCCAACCGCCCTTGATCCCGACCTGGCGGAGCATACGAATGGCCAATGCGGGCGACAGTTGCTTGCCACGGGGCAAACCCGCATACAACACGCAGTCGCTGACTTCTTTGTTGTAGAGCTCACACAGAGAGCGTATCGCCGACAACAACGTGTCCGCCTGCTCTGTGGCGCTCTCGGCCAACTGACTCATGGTTTCAGTCGTCAGTGTTTCATTGTTCACCGCCACTTTCAGGCTCCTGTGTTGCGCTGCCGCGGCAGTACGGAAACCTGAACGTTCCCAGACTTGACCCCAGCGAGTGTTTTGAGATGTCAGCGATTGGTCATAAACACCCGCTCAGTCATGCTCATGGTTGTATGAGTACGGAAATCGAATGTGCAACTGCTGTCAGAGATGCCCCAGCCGACACAGCATGACCATGGCTGCATGCGTTGTGTCTGGGGGACGGAGAGGATGATGGCGGTGCCACAGGTAAAGCGGCGCAGGAAGATTCTCAGCGCAATGTAAGAAAATTCCTACAGATCGCACCTCAAGAATCAAAAGGCGAGTGGTCACGCTGGCGCAACATGGCAGGCCAAGGCCTAATGCCGTTCAGTTAGGCATTTTGTAGGAGCGAGCTTGCTCGCGAAAAACTCACAGGCGCCGGGTTCACTCAGGAAGCACGCGGTATCGTTGACGTTTTTCGCGAGCAAGCTCGCTCCTACAGAGGGCGATATACGCTTAACTGAACGGCATTAGGCCAAGGCCCGGCTGACGGTAACTCCGTCAGCCGGGCCCATATTCAGGCCCAGGTGATGTTGATGGAATTCTCAACCAACAGCTGCCCCTTGAAGTCTCCGACGCTGTTGTAAACGTCGTAGCTATGACCATAAGAGTTCACTGTTGCAACTTTCGTCGTCACCCAATCCTTGCGCCCTTGGACCTCCAGCGTGTTGTCAGCCGAACCATCGATGACCAACTGATGGCGCTTGACGCTGTTGGGATCAAGGCCACCACTGAAGGTGTCCTTGTTTATCTGGCCAATACCGGAACTCATATCCATCACGTCTTTGAGCTCCAGCGTCAGCTTGGCCTTGGTGTCACGCAGATCGATCCGTTCGATGTTAGCCAGGCGTGAGAGACCGACGCCGCTATGGATCGTGCCGATCCCCGCATTGGAGATTTGTGTCAGATCCAATGCTACAACATCCTTGTCCAATTTCAACGTATCGACGCCGTGGCCGCCATCGACCCGGGCCAACCGGCCATTGAATCCGGCGCTGGTATCAAACCCGGCGGCAAGCTTGGCGAGGTTGTCACTGTTGAGCACGATAATGTCATCGCCGGAACCCGAGTAAATCACGTCGGCGCCACCCTTGGCGACGATGTAGTCGCGACCGGCAGTGCCTGCGATGAAGTTGCTGCGCTCGTCGCCCGTCGCCATACCGTTTGCCACGGTATAAGACGGTTCAGCGCCAAGAGAGCTGCCCCCCATATACAGCTTGCCTTGTGTTTCATAAGAACCCACGTAGACATCTGCCATACCGTCACCGTTGATATCGATGCGCCCTGCCAGCGTTGCGCCGTCACCCTGATCCCGCGGTATAACGATGCCCTGCTTGGCCGTCAGGTTCTTGACATCAATGGTGTCTGCGATTGCCTGGCCGAAAATGATGTAGGAGTTGGAAGCCGCTTTTTTGGCGTGATTTGTTTTCCCCTGGAAATCAGGTTTTTTTGCATCGTAATTGTTGCCGAAGGTGGTATAGGCAAAATCAGCCAGGCCGTCGCCGTTGACATCGCCAATGCCCCGGACATCACTGTGAGGCGTCACCTGGGTACTCGCCCAAGACGTATCCACTGTGTACCCACGGTTGTTACTTTTCAGCCAGGAAGACTCAAGGATGATGTTATTGCCTGTTTTATGCGGCCCACCGAACACCACGAACACGTTCCTGCCGTCCTGTACGGCAACATCGGCATAACCGTCACCGTTGGCATCGCCAATACCACTGACGGCCTGTACCTGGTTGGACTCACTGGCGGTTGGGCCGGTACGCCATTCCAGATCAGCGGAACGTATTATCTCACTCCGCTTGCTGTTGCCAAATGTGATGCCTTTGGCCGTCACGATATCGCCAATGCCGTCTCCATTGAAATCCCCGGCAGAGGTGACGTACTGAGCGCCACTGTAAGCCGCGTCCATACTGCCGTTCTTTTCATCCAGCGGCACACCGAAGTTAAAGTCTTTGACGAACACCCCCATTGCCGGGTCTTTACTGGTGATGGGGCTACCAAACCGAATGGTTGTGGTCGGCTTGCTGTCCTCTCCCGCCGCCCCCTTGGCACCAAACACCACATCCATGAGGCCATCGCCATCCACGTCGCCAGCGGAGGCCACAAAGTACGGCCTTGAATCTGGCAGGTAAATCGACTCCTTCCAGCCCGCGTCTACCGAGTCCCCACCCATGTACAGACGCGCAAACCCGTCGCGAGTACCGTTACTGTTGCTGTCGATGGTGCTTATATCATTGAAGCCATCGCCATTGATGTCCCCTACCCCGGCCTGGTGATAGGCCGTATCGTTGCCGTCCATCCACAGGAAAACCTTAGGCAACTCTTTCCCGACGTATTCCCCACCGCGCAGTGCACCCGTTGTCCCGCCCTGGAAAACACCACTGGCAACATCATCAAAACCGTCTCCATTGATATCCCCGGCACCATCCGCCGACCAGACATAGTTGATCTTGATAACTACCGGCGCTTCGGTTGGGCCCATGATATCGACCACAACAGAGTTGGATTCAGGGCTGACCGATGAAACCGCGTCCGAGGCCTTGGCATACAACGTATGCACACGATTGGCCAGGAAATCAGTGGTCATGGACCAAGTCCCGAACTGATCTGCCTTGACTCGCCCCACCTCAGACTCGCCCCCATCCGCATTGGTGGTGTAGAGAACGACCGTCGAGTTTGCCTCTGCCCTGCCTTGCAGGAAAGGCGTGTTATCACTGGTTTTTCTATCGGCCGGTAATTTGATCTCAGTGCTGGTGCCTGCCTGGGTCACTTGAACCAGGTCGATCGTCGGCGCTAGAGGTGGCAGCGTGTCGATTGTCAACGTTGTCGCCGCCGTAGCCTTGACCACGCCTAACGCGTTGCGGATTTCCAGGGTGTAGTTGTGAACACCATCGCTGATGAGAGGAAACGGGAAACTCCATAGCCCGTCGGTCAGGCTCACCACCGCCACCCCCACTTCGACGCCTTCGCTCATGATAACGAGCTTATCGGTTTTACCCATGCCCGCGGAGGAACCTTTCAACTCTGGGGTGTTGTCGTTAGTGGGTACGCTGGTGGCCTTGGAGCCTTCGTCGGGCGCGACGTTGTCCACGTAGCTGTCAACGCTCAGGCTGTAAACCGTGTTTGGATTGCCGGCGTAAGTACTCTCCGTCACTTCACTCTGGCGCCCAAACTCGCTGACCGCGACAGCACTGAACTTGGCTGCTTCCTGAGGAACATCGCTGGTTACGCTGAAATGCCCACTGCCATCGGCAGTGACTTCTTTGACGCTTGCGTCAGGCAGCGTCACTTTGACTTTTATGTTCGGTGTGGCCGTGCCATTGATCGTGAGCAGTCCTGTGGCAGGGTCGGTCACGGTGTCGGTGAACACAGGCGCGTCCGGTGCAGGGCTCGGCGCGTAAAGCAGCACGGCAGGTTGACTGGTATTGCCCGCCGCATCTTTGGCAACTGCCTTGATGTCACCGTTGATCAACTGCGCAGTGCCACTGGTGAGGGCGAACTCGCCGGTAGGTTGGGCAACGACACTGCCCACCGAGCCGTCGGGGAAACTGATCAGCACCGTGCTGTTGGGCTCTGCTTTACCTGTGACGATGACTTTGCCATCGGGTTGAGCGGTATAAGCCAGATCCGTCGGTGCCGCGGGTGCGCTGGTGTCGATAGCGTTGCTTGCAACAAAATCTACCTGCACAGGTGCGCCGGTATTGCCTGCCGCATCCGTGGCCGTCGCGGTGACTTTGCCGTTGGGTTGCGGGGTCGCACTGACCAGTTCGAACTTGCCGTCCGGCCCGGCTTTGATGTCCTGGGTGGTGCCATCCGGCAGGGTCACGTTAACCGTGCTGTTGGGCTCGGCTTTACCGCTGACTTTGGCCGTACCGTCTGGCTGGGTCACCGCTGTGAGCTCGGTGGGGGCGGCCGGTGGCGTGTTGTCGATGGTGTTGGTCGCCGTGAAGTCCACCTGCACGGGTGCGCCGGTATTGCCCGCCGCATCGGTGGCCGTCGCGGTGACTTTGCCGTTGGGTTGCGGGGTGGCACTGACCAGTTCGAACTTACCGTCCGGCCCGGCTTTGATGTTCTGGGTGGTGCCATCCGGCAGGGTCACATTGACCGTGCTGTTGGGCTCGGCTTTACCGCTGACTTTAGCGGTGCCGTCTGGCTGGGTGACCGCCGCGAGCTCAGTGGGTGCTGCCGGGGGGGTCTTGTCGATGGTATTGGTTGCCGTGAAATCCACCTGCGCAGGTGCGCTGGTGTTGCCCGCCGCGTCGGTTGCTGTCGCGGTGACTTTACCGTTGGGTTGCGGGGTGGCGCTGACCAGTTCGAACTTGCCGTCCGAACCTGCTTTAACGTCCTGAGTAGTGCCGTCTGGCAGGGTCACTTTGACCGTACTGTTGGGTTCGGCATTACCGCTGACCTTGGCCGTGCCGTCCGCCTGAGTCTCAACCACCAAGGCAGGCGCCGCAGGCGGCACGGCATCGGTGTAGTTGACGGTGGCAGGCGCACTCGCGTTGCCAGCGGCATCGGTCGCGGAGGCCGAGACCTGGCCGTTGGGTTGTGCGGTGGTGCTGGTCAGCGTGAAATTGCCATCCGGGCCCGCCTGGGTTCCCTGGACCGTGCCATCCGGCAGAGTCACGTTGACCGTGCTGTTGGGTTCGGCTTTACCGCTGACTTTAGCAGTGCCGTCTGGCTGGGTGACCGCTGCCAACTCAGTTGGCGCTGTCGGCGGCGTTTTGTCGATGGTATTGATCGCCGTGAAGTCCACCTGCGCAGGTTCACCGGTGTTGCCTGCTGCGTCGGTCGCAGTCGCGGTGACTTTGCCGTTCGGTTGCGGGGTGCTGCTGACCAGTTCGAATTTGCCGTCCGAGCCCGCCTTGGTTTCCTGGACAGAGCCATCCGGCAGGGTCACTTTGACCGTGCTATTGGGTTCGGCTTTACCGCTGACTTTGGCGGTGCCGTCTGGCTGGGTTTCAACCGCCAAGCCGGTTGGAGCTTCTGGCGCGGTGGTGTCGATGGTATTGCTGGCGGTGAACGGCACCGTGGCCGCCGGGCTGGTATTACCCGCCGCATCGGTGGCCGTTACGGAAATTTCACCGCTCGGTTGCGGGGTTTTGCTGACCAGTTCGAACTTGCCGTCCGGGCCGGCTTTGATTGTCTCGACCGTGCCGTCCGGCAGGGTCACGGTGACGGTGCTGTTAGGTTCAGCTTGACCAGTGACTTTAACTTTGCCGTCTGGCTGGGTTTCGGCGGTCAAACCGGTGGGTGCATCTGGAGCCTTGTTGTCGATGGTCTTGCTGGCGACGAAATCCACCTGCGCAGGTGCACCGGTGTTGCCTGCTGCGTCGGTCGCAGTCGCGGTGACTTTGCCGTTCGGTTGCGGGGTGCTGCTGACCAGTTCGAATTTGCCGTCCGAGCCGGCTTTGATTGTCTCGACCGTGCCATCTGGCAACGTCACGGTGACGGTGCTGTTGGGCTCAGCGTTACCGCTAACCTTGACCTTGCCGTCTGGCTGGGTTTCAGCCGCCAAGCCGCTTGGGACCTCTGGTGCCGTCGTGTCAACGGCATTGCTGGCCTGAAACGGTACGATCGCTGCCGGGCCGGTATTACCCGCCGCATCGGTGGCCGTCACGGAAATGTCGCCGCTCGGTTGCGGGGTTTTACTGACCAGTTCGAACTTGCCGTCCGGGCCGGCTTTGATTGTCTCGACCGTGCCATCTGGCAACGTCACGGTGACGGTGCTGTTGGGTTCGGCTTGACCAGTGACTTTAACCTTGCCGTCTGGCTGGGTTTCAGCCGCCAAGCCGGTTGGAGCTTCTGGCGCGGTGGTGTCGATGGTATTGCTGGCGGTGAACGGCACCGTGGCTGCCGGGCCGGTATTACCCGCCGCATCGGTGGCCGTCACGGAAATGTCGCCGCTCGGTTGCGGGGTTTTACTGACCAGTTCGAACTTGCCGTCCGGGCCGGCTTTGATTGTCTCAACCGTGCCGTCTGGCAACGTCACTGTGACGGTGCTGTTGGGCTCAGCGTTACCGCTAACCTTGACCTTGCCGTCTGGCTGGGTTTCAGCCGCCAAGCCGCTTGGGGCCTCTGGTGCCGTCGTGTCAACGGCATTGCTGGCCTGAAACGGTACGATCGCTGCCGGGCCGGTATTACCCGCCGCATCGGTGGCCGTCACGGAAATGTCGCCGCTCGGTTGCGGGGTTTTACTGAC
>NZ_WKCD01000539.1:0-1320 GCF_021606625.1 Pseudomonas sp. PA-4-8C | reverse complement strand
CCCCATGACCGCAGTCTCGATATGCACGTCAGCCAGATCCGCCGCAAGCTCAAGGCCATCGGTTACATCGAGCGGGAAGTGCGCACCGTGTGGGGCAAGGGCTACGTGCTGAGCGGTCACGATGAAGGGCTTTGAGCGACTGCCTGGCAAACACTCGTTGTTCTGGAAGCTGGCTTGCCTGTTGATCGCCTTCTGTTTGCTGATGATTTGGCTCAGTTGGTCGTGGGGCCGCTACATGGAGCAGCAGAGCGCGTACCTGTCCGAGAAGTCGCGGGAGATTCTCACTGGCTATGCCGCCGGCGCCGAACTGGCGTGGAGCACACAGGGCAGTGCTGGCGTGGACGTTTGGCTGCAGCGAATGGCCGAGCGTGAAAGCACCTGGGTTGGCGTGATCGGTAACGACTTGCAGTCCCTGGGCAGCACCCCCTTGAGTGACAAGGAAAGCCAGCGCCTGACGTTTTTGCGTGGATTGGACTGGCCGGTCAGCCGGCATGTCATCGGTTTGCCCTGGATGAAGGTGCCGTTTCCGGTCGACCCTGGCGCGGGGTCGCTGGTGATCGAGCTGCCGCAGCGCTTTATGCCTGGGCGCTATCAGCTGTTCTGGCGAGTGGTCACCAATGGTGTGATTCCAGGTCTATTTACCCTGTTGCTGTGCATCGGCCTTTATCGGCTGCTGATCATGCCCCTCAATCAATTGCGCGAGCAGGCCAACGCCTGGCGTGCGGACCAACTCAATACGCGAATGTCCCGTGATGCCACCAGCCGCCAGGATGAACTGGGCGAGCTGGGCCGCGCCTTTGACCATATGTCCGAACGCCTGCAGGGCACCGTGCGTTTGCAGCAGCAGTTGCTGCGCGATATGTCCCATGAACTGCGCACACCCTTGAGCCGCCTGCGGGTAGCCTGCGACAGCGAGCAAGACCTGGCCAAACTGCGCGAACGCCTGGGTCGGGAAATCGACGCCATGCAGCGCCTGGTGGAAGACAGCCTGCAACTGGCCTGGCTCGACAGCGAAACGACGCCACTGCCCCAGGAAGATATTCAGCTCCAGGCGTTATGGGACATATTGAGTGAGAACGCGTGTTTTGAAAGCGGTTGGCCCGCATCGCGCTTGCCGTGCCTGTTACCGGCGGACAGTTGGGTGCGAGGCAACCTGAATGCACTGGCCCAGGCCCTGGAAAATATCCTGCGTAACGCCATACGCCACTCGCCCAAGGGCGGCTGCGTGCAACTCGACGGCTGCCGTGAGGGAGATTATTGGCATATCTGGCTGCAGGATCAGGGGTCGGGGATTGTGGAGGGTGACTTGGAGCGCATCTT
>NZ_WKCD01000538.1:0-1325 GCF_021606625.1 Pseudomonas sp. PA-4-8C | reverse complement strand
GGTGATGGTCAAGGACTCGAAAAAATATGCAGCAACCGGTGGTTGGGGATTCGGGCGGTTTATCAACGGTAAACCGGCCGATGAAGCCCAACACGCAACCTGCTTCGCCTGTCACCAGGCGCGAGTGCGCAATCACGACTTTGTCTTCACGCGCTTCGCTCCCTGATTTCCCGTCAAACCCGGAGTCAACAATGAAAAAAGTATTAACCGCACTGGCCGTCGCCGTCAGCCTGAGCATGGCGACACACGCCTGGTCGCAAACTGAAAAACCCACGATTGTGCTCGTACATGGCGCCTTTGCCGATGCGTCGAGCTGGAATGGCGTGGTGACGATTCTCGAGAAGGACGGTTACCCGGTGGTTGCCGCTGCCAACCCATTGCGCGGTGTAAAGAGCGATGGTTCGGCAATCTCGGCATTGCTGACGAGCATTCATTCGCCGGTGGTGTTGGTCGGCCATTCCTATGGCGGCAACGTTATCAGTGATGCGGCCAACGATCATGCAAACGTCAAAGCCCTGGTTTACGTCAGTGCGTTTGCACCTGAGGCCGGGGGAAACCGTCGCCGGGCTGGCCGGCAAATTCCCGGGCAGCACGCTGGGCCCAACGCTGGCTGCGCCTGTA
This sequence comes from Pseudomonas sp. PA-4-8C, assembly GCF_021606625.1. Lineage (NCBI taxonomy): Bacteria > Pseudomonadati > Pseudomonadota > Gammaproteobacteria > Pseudomonadales > Pseudomonadaceae > Pseudomonas > Pseudomonas sp. PA-4-8C. The sequence goes on along the minus strand of NZ_WKCD01000538.1, from coordinate 704 downwards.
CCGCTGGCCGATGGGGGCAAGGACTTGTACATCCAGCAGGACAAGTTTCACGACCAGTTCGCCGCTGACGTCCCCGCGAAAGAGGCGGCATTGATGGCAGCCACCCAACGCCCGGTAACGGAAGCGGCGCTCAACGAAGCGTCCGGCAGCCCTGCCTGGAAGCATATTCCGTCCTGGTACATCTACGGCGACAAGGACAAGAACATTCCCCCGCAAGCCATGGCATTCATGGCCAAGCGCGCCGCTGCCAAAGCCGTGGAAGTGGTCAAGGGCGCTTCACATGTGGTGATGGTTTCGAACCCGGAACCGGTTGCCCGCCTCATCGAAAAAGCCGCTACGGCGAAATGACACGCCAAAGGCGAAGCGGCGTTTCCAGCACTCTACGCCGAGGCGAGTTTTGCACGTCGCACGGCGGGTTTCGTTTTGAAGTTGTGCAACGCTGAAACGCGGGAGAGGGGGGGATTCGACGCGGCCAACGCCTGGGCATACCGGGCGTTGTGCTTATCGCGGGCAACCGGACCGTGCCCAACACCTGGCGACCCAGCTGCAGGCCGGCTCGGTGTTGATCAACAGAATTTCGCCAGAGCTGCTGGCGCCGTTCGGCGGGGTAAAGCAGTCCGGTGTCGGCCGGGAGTTTGGAGTCTTTGGGCTGCAAGCATTTCTTGAGGCCAAAAGCATCGTGTCAGATTAGCCTGGGGTGGGCG
>NZ_WKCD01000537.1:0-1325 GCF_021606625.1 Pseudomonas sp. PA-4-8C | reverse complement strand
GGCCAGTAGCCTCGCTATCACCCTTCGCCGCACCGCCAGGCAGGCTGGTCTCGGGCACCGGGCTCAGCCAGACATTAACGCTGTCGACGCTGTCCTGATTCAACTCACCTGCCCAGCGATTGAGCAGGAACAGGTTGGTGATGAAGTCGTACTGCGACTTGAGCAGGTCACGACGGGTCTTGAACTCGTTCTGCACCGCAGTCAGCACATCCACCGCGTTGACCACGCCAAAAGTAAAGGCCTTTTGCGCAGCGACACTTGATTTCTGCGCAGAGGACAAGGCATTGCGATTAGCGCGGATCTTCTCGACGCTGGACTGGGCAGTGAGATACGCCGTAGTGGTTTCGCGCACCACCTGGCGGCGAATGCCCTCCATCTGCACTTCAGCGGCCAATTGCTCGTCGTAAAGGCCCCGAACCCGAGCGGAGGTAGACCCGCCACTATAAAGGGGGATCTTTACACCAAGCGTTGCGACATAACTGTCACTACGCGGCGCCTGGGTGTTGTCATAGCCTTGGTCACTTTGCTGCGCGTTCAGGCTAAGCGACAACTGGGGATAGTGCTCACCCTTGCCTTCACGCACTGCTGCATTAGCGGCCTCGGCGCCACTCTGAGAGGCCTTAAGCATCGGGTTGGTTTCAATTGCCTGAGTAATCCAGCTCTGCAATGGGCGCGTCGATGCCTGCAACTGCATGTCATTACGCACCCGGCTCAGCGGCTCGCTGATCGGCCGTCCGACGATTTCGGCCAAAGCCTCGCGACTTACCTGGACCTGGTTACGCGCGTCTACCTCCTGCGCCGCGAGGGAGTCGACACGCGCTTGCATGTCGAGCTTGTCGGTGATCTTGGCCATCTGCCGGTCGAACATCATACTGACCCGATCAAGGTTCTTTTGCGTGGCGCGGCGTTCGGCCTGAACGAGCGCCAGTTCATCGTCAGAAGCCAAGGCAACGAAGTAGCGCTTGGCCAAGTCGACGGTCGCTTCTGCCAAGGTATCTTCCGCCTGCTGACCCTTCTGGTCCTTGACGCTCTTGGACTTCTGATAGCGCTCCCACGCAGGCTTGTTGTACAAGTACTGAGTCAAGCTGAGCGAGTAGTTTTCGTTGTTGTAGATATCCCGCGTGTTTTCATTCTTGCGCAACACACGGCTGGTATTGGCATTGGCCGACACTTGCGGCAACAAGCCACCAAGGGCCTCGCGCTGTTGCTCAGCGGCAGAACGCGCACGGGCATAGGCCGCGAGCACACGGGGATCTTCCAGACGGGCCTCGCGATAGAGACTTGCGAGGTCAAGCGCGTAACTCGACGCTGCAACTTCCCTAGGC
>NZ_WKCD01000536.1:0-1360 GCF_021606625.1 Pseudomonas sp. PA-4-8C | reverse complement strand
ACGTAGGGAAACTCACATGCAAATGGCCTTTTATCATTGGATGTGGCTATTTATGAGGCCATTTGGGCTGAGGTCATAAACATTGCGCTTCCCTACGGAGCAGTGAGGACTGTTGCCGTTATAGATTTGGAATATGATTTTGAAGAGCCAGATCAGAAACATGCTCGAGGGTTATTAATTCGTTTGCCAGTCGTGAGACCTGCCCATTTTATTCGGGCAATTTATTATAAGGAGGCAAAAAAAGATGTGATTAGCGAGGATGCTAAGCGTGTAATGTTAGCAATAAGAAAACTTGTTGGTTTTCTGCCGCGACAGAGTTTCGCGAACAAGGCTAGTAGCTTAGATGAGCAACTTAGTTTAGGGATGGTGGAACTCGCATCGCGTTATGCTAAACAGTTTGCGGCGGCAAGAGCAAAACGAATATTCCATCAGAGCATCAGTGCGTCGAATTTAACTATAGATGGCGCGTGGATAGACTTGGCCGGTGCAACAGTATTTTCGAATAAGGTGTGGTGGGAAGGGTTCAATATTAAAAAATTTTTGAGGGAGTACGAACCAGCAATTGAGAGTATCCGAGATATGTGCTATTACTTGTTTAAATATAAGGTAGTGACAGTCGAGGTATCAAATGCCATGCTTGAAATGGCAATAAATAAATTCGAGAAAGATTACGAAGAAAGTTTGTCTACTTATAATGCGGCTCAAGCCGGATTTCCTTATGATCTGCTCAGTGTTTTGAAGGGTGATGATAGGTTTTTAAATTTTTCTAAATTAATGAATAAAGTTTTGGAGCGAGATCAGTATTCTTTGGCTTCGATTTTTACAACGGGCGGATGGGAAGGTGGGGAACATTGGGTTTCTGATATTTATAGAGGTCTTCTCAGCCGAAAAATTCCTAAGGTAAGGAGTTTTGAACTGTCGAGCGAGTTGGGAGTTGCATATGACGAGTTATTTGAGCTCGTATGGGAGAAGGCTGAAGATTTAGGTGTTAGTTATACTGCGTTTTGTAAGTTTTTGGCTATTAATGTTGTAAGGCTAAACAGGTGTGGTTTGTTGTTGGTTGATTTGCAAGATAAAGTCGCTCAGGTTCGCCAAGCGAAAGAAGTTGAAAGGCGGTGCGGAAAGTATGATGGGTTATTTGAAGATGCTATTGATATGGCATATTTGAATTATAGTTATGCTAAGGGGTTTCGAACCTTGTTCTGGAAGAATGGGGTGGTAGAGATTTTTTACGATGCATCAGTTGATTTGTTTTTTGCAAGTATTAAAGGAGGAAAAGAAGTTTCTGGAACGCTCTTGGCGTTAGTAAAGTTTGGTTTTTTGATGAGGGGTGCAATTTCTTTTTATGATGATGTTATAG
>NZ_WKCD01000535.1:0-1361 GCF_021606625.1 Pseudomonas sp. PA-4-8C | reverse complement strand
TTCAATGCCTCCACCCATGCGTCAGCGCTCGCTGGCAAGCCGAACGCCTCAGGTCCAGGCGTGCACCAGCCTATGAACTGGCCGACGCTTGGGGCGAACGGTGAGCCGCTTTTGCGGCACTGCTCGATTCCATAACGGATCTGCTCCAGGGTGCGGATGCCGGCTGCCATGAAACCCATGGTCCAGTTGCGCATCGCTGCGGCCTTGGCCTTGTCGTCCGGCCATGCCTGCTTGTGGGCCGGGAAGATGGCCTGCAACTGCCGAAACAGGCGCTCGACCACTTCGCCGGTGGCGTCATCCACAACGCCCAGCTGGGTTCCGGTCTGCGCCGGGGCCTGATAAGGGGCGGCGGTGGCCAGGGCCCGCGCTGCACCTGGGATCATCTGAGTGACGTTCTTCATAGATCATCACTCGTATCGGTGCGCCACGACTGGTCGTAGAAGTCCGGGCCGTTGCTGAATGTATTGCCGCCCGCCACGACCTTGTCCGGGAACAGGCCGGTCCAGCCGTTGCTGATGGACTGGATGATCACGGCGTCGGGCCAGTGGTGGCCAGCCAGGGTCTTGGCTTGGCGCTCGCAGGTGGTCTTGGTCAGCGGCTTGCGGATCTCTTTGCGGTGCTGGCACCAGTCCGCCCAAACCTGCTCGCTAACGTTGGCCGGTTTGCAGGTGAGCGGGTCGAATTTGGGCGCCTTCTTCTTCGCCGAGGGAGCGTCAGCGACCGGCTGCTTTACTGGTTCCTTGACTGGTTCAAAAGAGTGACTGGTTCTGGGGGCAGCTCCTGCCCCACCCCCTGGGTTATCTCCTGCCCCAGGTAGGGCAGCTCCTGCCCCACTATTCATCAACGAAAGGTGGAAGAGGTTCGACTGATTAAGTTCGCCCTTGCGACGAAACTCACGACGCAGCAGACCGCATTTTTCCAGTTCGCGGATGTGAACCTTCACGGTGGAACGTCCGATCTCGCATTGATCAGCGATGTGCTGATACGACGGCCAGCACTCGCCCATGTCATTGGCGTTGTCTGCCAGCTTAATCAGGACGAGCTTGCGCAAAGGATTGCCGACCTTGGTCTTCATGGCCTTGACCATCAGCTCCATGCTCATTGCAGGGTCTCCCACTGAGGGAAGCAATCGCTTCTCAGGAGCTTGTTAAAAGCCCTTTCACGAATGGAGCGAGGGTCGACACCGGTCAGGCGGCGGATCAGTACCTTAGAGGCAAGAACAGCCGTCATAAGCTCGAAACGGGCGTCGTTCGTGCAGTCTTCGCACTTCGATTCCTCATCATCCAGGTAGACGCTCAGAGAGAACTCACTTTTGTCCCAGGCCATATAGGCGAGCTGGTCATTAGTGAACTGTTCCATGT
>NZ_WKCD01000534.1:0-1366 GCF_021606625.1 Pseudomonas sp. PA-4-8C | reverse complement strand
CCCTTCTGCATGTATTCGCCGGTACGGAACACACCGAAGTAGTTCTGCATGCAGTTTTGCAGCTCGCGACGCAGGGTCGCTACGTCTTCGCCATCTGTGCGCTCGTTCAGAGCGTTCAGGCGCGCCAGGGCGGCTTCAATGTTGGCGTCGGTGGCGTCATCGTATTCGATGCCGTCGGTCAGCGCCTTCTCCAAGTGCAGGCCGGCCGCGCGACCGAATACCACCAGGTCAAGCAGCGAGTTACCGCCCAGGCGGTTGGCACCGTGAACCGATACGCAAGCCACTTCACCTACTGCGAACAGACCATGGATGATCTCGTCCTGGCCGTCGGCGTTCTGGGTGATTGCCTGGCCATGAATGTTGGTCGGCACGCCGCCCATCATATAGTGGCAAGTTGGAACCACCGGAACCGGAGCAACTACCGGGTCAACGTGGGCGAAGGTCTTGGACAGCTCGCAGATACCAGGCAGGCGGCTGTGCAGCACTTCTTCACCCAGGTGATCGAGCTTGAGCAGTACGTGGTCGCCATTCGGGCCACAGCCGTTACCGGCGATGATCTCTTTAACCATCGAACGAGCCACAACGTCACGGCCAGCCAAGTCTTTGGCGTTCGGAGCATAACGCTCCATGAAACGCTCGCCGTGCTTGTTGATCAGGTAACCACCTTCACCACGGCAACCTTCGGTCACCAGTACACCGGCGCCGGCGATGCCGGTCGGGTGGAACTGCCACATTTCGATGTCTTGTACCGGTACGCCAGCACGCAGGGCCATGCCGACGCCGTCACCGGTGTTGATCAGGGCGTTGGTGGTAGAAGCGTAGATACGACCTGCACCACCGGTCGCCAGCACAGTAGCCTTGGCGCGGATGTAAGTGGTTTCACCGGTTTCGATGCAGATGGCGATCACGCCGACGAACTCGCCCTTGCCGTTCTTCACCAGGTCAACCGCGTAGTACTCGTTCAGGAACGTGGTACCGGCTTTCAGGTTGCCTTGGTAAAGGGTATGCAGCAGCGCATGACCAGTACGGTCGGACGCAGCGCAAGTACGGGCAGCCTGCCCGCCTTTACCGTAATCCTTGGACTGGCCACCGAATGGGCGCTGGTAGATACGGCCTTGCTCGGTACGGGAGAACGGCAGACCCATGTGGTCCAGCTCGAACACCGCGGCCGGGCCTTCCTGACACATGTATTCGATAGCGTCCTGGTCACCGATATAGTCGGAACCCTTGACGGTATCGTACATGTGCCAGCGCCAGTCATCGTTCGGGTCGGCGGAGGCGATGGCGCAGGTGATGCCACCCTGGGCCGATACGGTGTGGGAGCGCGTCGGGAACACTTTGGTGATCACGGCAGTCTTGTGACCGC
>NZ_WKCD01000533.1:0-1375 GCF_021606625.1 Pseudomonas sp. PA-4-8C | reverse complement strand
GTTTGGAGCCGGCGGAGCTCAGCCAGCCTTTGTCCAGCAGCTTGTTTTTCAGGTCGGCTTCGATACCGGGGAACTGCTTGGGCTCCTTGGTCTCGATGTACAGGCCGGGTTTGTGCGAGGGGTTGCCTTCGGCGATCTTGATGATGTCGTCCAGGCTCAGGATCTTCAGGCCAACGAAACCAGGGCGCGCGCGGTCCGGGTAGGCGGCGTTGAACCAACTGCCGGCGTCGAGGGTTTGCAGCTCTTTCCAGGTGAACTCGTTGGCGGGTGCGTCTTTGCGCTCGGGAAACTTGGTGGCGACGTCGGTGGTGCGCTGCAGGTTGTTGTCGTGCAGGGCGAACAGCACGCCGTCCTTGCTACGTTGCAGGTCCAGTTCCAGGTAGTCGGCGCCCAGGTCGCGTGCAACCTTATAGGCAGCAGCGGTGGATTCAGGCGCATCGTAGGAAGCACCACGGTGAGCGATCACCGCAGGGTAGGGAATGCCTTCGTTTGTCGCCAATTCGGCCGGGCTGACCGGCTCGGCAGCCTGTGCCTGGCCAAGGCCGAGCATCAACGCCAGCAGCAAGGCGCTTTTGGAAAACGTGACAGGCATATGCGAAGTCCTTTCGTGGAGGTAACTTTGAGAAGGTGTCCTTTTTAACAATTGATTGCGAACGGCGCTATCACCAAACCGACATTAACGTGCGCACCGGCCAATTTTGTGGACTTTTTTGCAGGGCGTTGCAGTATTCTTACGGGTAGCTGCCCCGTCAGAGGGCGGTAATTTCTGCCACGCGTGTAAACCATCTTTCCAGTCCCTGTGGGACTTTTCAGTGAGGTTTACCATGCGCATCACTTCCGAGCTTATCTGCCAGGCCGCCGACCAACTCCAGGGTTTTGTCGGCCTCAACCGCAAGACCGGCCAGTACATCGTGCGTTTCAGCGAAGACTCATTCGGCATGGACGTGGCCGATGACGGCATCATCCCCACAGCCGAGTTCGTCTGGCTGCCGGCCGCCGACCACACCATGACCCTGTGCCGAGCGCGCCTGCAGTTGTTGCTCGACCAGAATATCGACGAGCGCATCAACATCACCGAGCCGCTACGCGTGTATATGCACCGGGTAGAGATCCCGCAGATCAGCGCGTTGCGTAGTTTGGTGAGTTAGTCGTCCGTCATTTTGCAAACGATGACGAGCAAAGGTGGGAGCTGGCTTGCCTGCGATGGCGGCCTGCCAGCCGACACTTATCTACCTGACACCCCGCGGTCAAAACTGTGGGAGCGGGCTTGCTCGCGAAGGCGGCCTGACAGTCAACACAGTTGGACTGTGTACATATCCATTCCTTCGGTAACGGCCACTTAGGGTTCCGCCCTGACGGCGGCTCACTTTCGAAA
>NZ_WKCD01000532.1:0-1376 GCF_021606625.1 Pseudomonas sp. PA-4-8C | reverse complement strand
CTCCAGACAATCACCCCCGCAATCCATGCGTTCAGGGCGGGTATTTAAGGGCCGTTGGCATATGCTGCAGTTGTTCATTGCGTGTTCCTGAGTCGGAGTTATGGGCAGAAATCCCCGAGGCTATCTCGTGCAATTTGAACGGCGTACTCAAGCAATTCTAGGGGGACACTTGGCTCAAATAGGGTTACCTCGAAACGCAGAGCTCCGTCATTCCGGAAGATCTCGAACATCTGCGCCCTCTCGCCTTCCCAACACTCTAAAGCCAAGCCGTCATGACCTATAACGACGCTTGAAGCAAGGCAAAAACGATATTCAATCCCGTGTACTACCACATCACACCTCCGTTTCTAAGGAGGCAACGATACCTCTCCCCTCTATGAATTTGATAGCCGCTATGGCGACAAGGACGAAGTCATGCCTGAAGAGACTCAAAAAGCCTGGCCGGAGCACTACCGCTATATCGACACCATTGGCCCGGAAGGCCTGGAGGTGCACTGCATCACCTATCAGGTGATCAGCGAGACGGCGCAGTGTTTCTACATCGGCGATACCCATACCTGCGACCGGGTCAAAGGCCCGCAATACAGCTGGACCGCCGAGGCAGTTAAGAAGCGCATAAAGCGCGTGCTGAAAGACGGTGGCAACTGGGGCCGTCGATTCGCCTACACCGACAAGGCACTGGCACTGCGCTCTTACAAGGCACGCAAGGCCTGGCAGCTGCGACACGTTCGTCTGTTAATGGAGCGGGCCCAGGCGGCAATCGGGTACTTCGGCGATGGCCCGGCAGAAAGCGTGATACCGGAAGCGGCAGTGACAATCCCGAACGAATATATCCAGGGCTTAAATTGGGAGGACTACTGATGATCGCCACCCTCTGGTTCGCCTACGTCTTCATCTACAAGGGGCCAAGGCCATGAAACAGCATCGCGTTTTGATCGGCGACTGCATTGAGTCGATGCGGACGCTGCCAGATAAATCGGTTCAGATGTGCGTAACCAGCCCGCCCTACTACGGGCTGCGGGATTACGGCGTAGACGGCCAGATCGGCCTGGAGGAAACGCCGGCTGAATTTATCGCTCGACTGGTCGAGGTGTTCCGCGAAGTACGCCGAGTACTCCGCGACGACGGTACCGCCTGGGTGAATATGGGTGACAGCTATGCGAGCAAGCCCAACGGGCCGGCAGGCATGGGCGGCCACAACAGCGATGCGCCCCACGTGGCGGTACGCACCGCTAATGCTCGGCGTTCCAGCAAGATCCCTGCCGGTTTCAAGCATAAGGACCTGATGGGAATGCCCTGGCGATTGGCCTTCGCCCTGCAGGATGACGGCTGGTATCTGCGACAGGACATTATCTGGCACAAGCCGAACCCGATGC
>NZ_WKCD01000531.1:0-1392 GCF_021606625.1 Pseudomonas sp. PA-4-8C | reverse complement strand
AAACGCAGCCCCGACCGCGATATTCCTCACTCGTCGATTCTCCTCGCCAGCTCTAATTGAGAAAAAGAACCGGGGCTATCCTTTCGCCCCCCACGTCGCCTACCAGCACCGCCACTGAGATCGCCATGCAGCGCTCGCCGGCACTGCCGTAGGCGGCGCCCATCAGCGCATCCACGGTGCGTTCGATATCGGCGTCGGGCATCACCACCATATGGTTTTTCGCCCCGCCCAGGCCTTGCACGCGCTTGCCGTTGCGGGCGCCGCTCTCGTAGATGTATTGGGCAATCGGCGTGGAGCCGACGAAGCTCACGGCTTTGACGTCCGGGTGTTCGATCAGCGCGTCCACCGACTCTTTATCACCCTGCACCACATTGAACACGCCCTTGGGCAGGCCGGCTTCATGCAGCAGCTCGGCCATGAACAGCGAAGCGCTTGGGTCAGTCGGGCTGGGCTTGAGGATAAAGGTGTTACCCGCCGCAATGGCGATGGGGTACATCCACATCGGTACCATCACCGGGAAGTTGAACGGCGTCACGCCGGCGACCACACCCAGCGGCTGGCGCATCGTCCAGTTGTCCATGCCACGGGAGACCTGGTCGGAGTGTTCGCCCTTGAGCAGGTTGGGAATGCCGCAGGCAAATTCGAGAATGTCGATGCCACGGTCGACTTCGCCCTGGGCATCGGTGAACACCTTGCCGTGCTCGGCGACGATGATGCGCGCCAGGTCGTCCTTGCGTTCGCGCAGCAGGTGCAGGTATTGGAACAACACGCGGGCGCGGCGGATCGGCGGGGTGTCGGCCCAGCCGGCAAACGCGGCCTGGGCGGCGGCGACGGCTTCGGCCACGGTCTGGCGGCTGGCCAGGGCCACGCGCGCGGTGACTTCACCGGTGGCCGGGTTGTAGACGTCCTGATAACGGTCATCGCGGCTGACGCGCTGGTCGTTGATGTAGTGCTCGATGGTTGCAGTCATGGCAGTCGATCCAGGTGGGTAGCGTTGGCCCACACGATAGGCTTTCACTTTGTTCCGAACCAGAGCAGAATCCAGAACTTATTGTCCTTATCTGCGAACAATACACCCATGGAAAAGGCTGAAATCGAAGGGCTGTGGACCCACATTCACTGGCTGTCGGTGCTGGAGGAACAAGGCACCTACACCGCTGCCGCCGCGCGCCTGGGGGTGAGTAAATCGGCGGTGAGCCAGCGCATTTCCGACCTGGAAAAGGCCACCGGCACGCGCCTGGTGACGCGCACCACACGCAGCGTGCGGCTGACCGATGCGGGGCTGTCGTTGACCCGCGAAGTACGCAGCGCCTACGCGCAGATCGCCCGCAGTTTTTCCTCGGTGCGCGACTCGGTCGGGGAAATACGCGGGCTGGTGCGCCTGACCGCCCC
>NZ_WKCD01000530.1:0-1406 GCF_021606625.1 Pseudomonas sp. PA-4-8C | reverse complement strand
CGCGGCCGCGCCAAACCCTGGGCTGGAAATTCCCCATAGAGGTGCTGACCGAGCACCTGCAGCTCCTGGCGACCAATAACTTGAATACGGTCAACTGACTGTTGCACTTGGAACTTGAGTCCGCCCTTCTCTGGCAGTACTCCGGATGCAGTTGTTACGCTCGCTAGGACATTCATGCCTGCTCATTACAAAAAATCGATTGCTAGCTTCTTTGGGTTCACAGCTTGGGAATCAAGCCTTCAACGTCACCACCATGCACTCCTTTATTAGCAGCGACCACTCGCAAAGAATTGGCTGTTTCGCACCCGAGCCTTATGGGCCATTCATATACGATTGGCCCACGCTGCTATCCAACTACGAACGGGCCAATATTGAACCACAGTGGGATCATTTGGTGATTGATGAAGGTCAGAACCTACCCGCTGGATTCTTCACATGGGCTGTACGTTATGGTGCAAAAACTGTCAGTGTGTTCGCGGATGAGGACCAAACCACCGATAGCCAAAGAGCCTCTATCGAGGATATTCTCGCTGCTCCTATGCCCGATCCGATCCGACTATCAGCCAACCACCGGAACACTCGCGAAATAGCTGCGTTGGCCGAACACTTTCACAGATCAAGCACTCTCCCACCTGCCGTGGTACAAAGGCCACGTAGCGGAGATATGCCACGCCTTGTAACATTTACACAATGGAGTGACGCAATATCTTCTATTGCAAATCGCTTGACCAACCGGGGCGGCTCAATTGGCGTTATCGTCTATCCAGTGTCGAAAGCGCAAGCAGTGCATCAGATGCTGAAATCCGCGCTGCCGCCTGAGACCCGAGTAGATCTATACACCCACCGAATGCCAAAGGGAGCTGAACAGAATATCCACCCAATGAAAGCAGGAATCACAGTATTGACTGGCGAGTCAGCTATCGGCCTAGAGTTCGACAGCGTCTACCTGCAGGATCTTTCGCGCTCCCTACCGAGCGTTGACAAAGATCAATGCCGTCGCATGTATATGCTTTGCGCAAGGGCTCGTGACTCGTTGATACTATTGAATGAACCGTCGCCGCTGACAACAGCCCAACTCTCAAGCCTTCCTGACTCGACTATACTCTCACGATGACCCAACCATCGCAGCCCAGCTTGACCTTACCCTTGCAGTTCGAAAATGAGCCGCACTCGACGGAAACCACACCTGTTGCGCCTATGAGGCTTGCTTTCTCAATGGACCATCGGGCCTGGCTTAGCTTGCTGGCGGAGGAGTGGTGGCCTATAAGAAGAGATTTAGTTTGGGTCCGATTTGGTATAGACCAACCAGTGCAGACGCCTGTAGCTGATGATCGAATAGAGGTGCTTGCCTGGGTCGATCCTCAAAAGCTGCCCAGCGACGCAAAAGTCATGATCTGGCGTAAGAG
>NZ_WKCD01000053.1:0-26390 GCF_021606625.1 Pseudomonas sp. PA-4-8C | reverse complement strand
CCGACAGGCCCTGTACCACCACGCTGGATTTCGCCAGGGCCGCGGCGTCGATCTGCGGCTGGGCGCTGACCAGTTGCTCGACCTGACGGCCGACCAGGTTCTTCTTGTCTGGCCAGAACTGCACCTGCCACGCCCGGTTGCCTTCGGCCAGCGGGCCGATCAGCAGCGGTTGCAGCTCGGCCCAGGCTTTTTGCGCGTGCAGGAAGTCGGCGCGGGCGGTGTCCAGGCTTTCCTTGCCTTGGCAGTAAGCCAGGGCGCTGACGGCCAACTGACGGTCGGCCTCAACCCAGCGGCTGTAGGTTGGCAGGATCACTTGCTTGGCGATGGCCGCCGAGGTCACGGCTTGCGGGTCTTGGGGCGAGCAGGCGCCCAAGGCCAGGGCGGCGAGGCTGGTGAACAACAACTTGGGACGAAACATGTCGAGCTCCCTTCTGTAAGTGGGGCAAAGCTTATAAAGAATTCAGGAACGCCAGCAACGCGGCACGCTGCTCGGCATTGAACGACAACACATGTTGCTGCGCCGCTTGGGCTTCGCCGCCATGCCACAGCACGGCTTCAAGCAGGTTGCGGGCGCGGCCGTCATGCAGGAACTGGGTGTGGCCACTCACGGTTTGCGTCAGGCCAATGCCCCACAGCGGCGGGGTGCGCCAGTCGCGGCCAGTGGCTTTGAATTCGCTACGGTTGTCGGCCAGGCCTTCGCCCATATCGTGCAGCAGCAGGTCGCTGTAGGGGCGAATCACCTGGTTGGCCAGTTCAGGTTCGGCGGCGTTGGCGGCCGTGGTGAACGTAGGTTTGTGACAGCCCTGGCAACCGGCCTGGTAGAACAGGTTCTTGCCGGCCAGCACTTGCGGCGTATCAACGTCCCGACGTGCGGGCACTGCGAGGTTGCGGGTGTAGAACAGCACCAGGCGCAGGATGTTATCGCTGACTTCCGGCTCACCCTCGGGGCCATTGCCGTTGGGCGCCTGTTTGCAGGCCACTTGGGCGTCGGTGCAGTCATCGAAGGGTCTCAGGGACGTGGTGAGGCCCATATCACCCGAAAACGCGTGAACGTTTTGTTGATTGAGGTTGGGCTGCCCGGCTTTCCAGCCAAAACGCCCGAGCACGGTTGTGTTCTGGGCGTCATCCCAGACCCAATTGACGCGGCCCACGATGGCCTCTTTGTCGGCGGTCTTGGGGTTAGTGTTGCGCAGGATATCGGCATCGCTGATCGCTTCGAGCAGGCCCAGGCCGATCATCGGCGGGGCGATACGCGCCGAGAAGCGTGTGTCGGGGTGCATCGGGCCGTAGCCGAGTTGGGTGATCTGCAGGTCGGGCTTGCGCAATTCAACCACCGTACCGTCCTTGAACCTGACGTTGACCGGTGTGTAGTCAACCCGCACCTTGCCTTCCGGCGCAACGCCTGGCACCGCCATGTCCTGGAGTTGCCCGCCATAGACCGGCTCGGGCACCACGCCGATCTGTTCGATGAGCTTAGCGTAAGGCTGAGCATCCGGGATGGACAGGCGCACCAGCATCGACACGGCATTGGGCGCGTCAGGCAGCGGCGGGTGGCCACGGCCATCCTTGATATGGCAGTTCTGGCAGGCGTTTGTATTGAACAGCGGGCCCAGGCCATCGCGCGCCGTGGTGGTGGACGGCGCAATCACCCAAGGGTTGCGAAAGAAGCTGTTGCCGACGCTGAAGTCCAGGCGCCGCGTGGGCGCCAGGTTGGCCGAGGGCAGGGAAAAGGCGTTCTGGTCGCGCTTGTTTACCGTCGCCGCGCCACCGGCCCGCGATTCACCCGGCTCTGCTTTTGTGAAGCGAGGGGCGTCATCGCACGCAGTCAGGCTTAAAGCCATCAACGCTGCTGGCAGGTATAAAAGCGCACGGAACATCAAGATTCCTGGACGAGGGCAGAAAATTAAGGCGCAAAGTCTAACAGGGCAGGGCAGATTGAATAAGAGCAATTATCGTTTGGTGGCATCCCGATTCTTTCCCGTTAGAATGACCGCACATTTTTTTATGGAGGTGGCCAATGCAGGCTCTCGACGCTTTGCTCAACCGTGTTTCCGTGCCCCGTTTGCTCGACCCGGCACCGACCCAGGAGCAGCGCGACCTGCTGTTCGCCGCCGCCATGCGCGCGCCCGATCACGGCCAACTGCGCCCGTGGCGTTTCCTTACCGTGGAAGGTGCAGCGCGTGAACAGATGGGCACGCTGTTGGCCGAAGCGGCTCGCCTGCAGGATGCCGACGCACCGCAAGCCGCCATCGACAAGGCCCAGAACGGCCCGCTGCGTGCGCCGCTGGTGGTGGTGGTGATTGCACGCTTGCAAGAGCATTTCAAAGTGCCCAAGTCCGAGCAATTGCTGGCCGCGGCCTGTGCGGCCCACGGCATTCTGCTGGCGGCGTATGCCCAGGGTATTGGTGCGGTGTGGCGTACCGGCGAATTGTCCTACTCGGCCCATGTCGCCAAGGGCCTGGGGCTGGCGGCGAATGAAGAAGTGATTGGCTTTCTCTACCTGGGCACACCGCAGAACCCGCCACGCACGGCGCCGAAGGAAGACCTGACGCCGTTCGTCCAGGCCTGGCCCGGCCGGTAATTCACCACTGTCCTATGTGGGAGCTGGCTTGCCTGCGATGGCATCGACTCGGTTTCACAGACACACCGAGTTGTCTGCATCGCGGGCAAGCCCGGCTCCCACCCAGATGTTTAGTGTTTTCAGAACCGAATCAGACCCTGAACTGATCCATCAACTTCATCTGCTGGCTGGCCAGCGCATTGAGCTGGCTGCTTATCGCTGCAGACTCGGTAGCCTGGCCGGTCAGGGTTTCAGTCACGGTGCGAATCGCCGAGACGTTGCGGTTGACCTCTTCGGCCACCGCGCTCTGCTGTTCGGCAGCGCTGGCGATTTGCAGGTTCATGTCGCTGATCACCGTGACCGCGTCGCTGATCTTGCCCAGGGCTTGCACGGCTTGATGGATCTGCCCGGCATTGCTCTGCGCCTGGTGCTGGCTGGAGTGCATGGTCGCCACTACGCCACGGGTGCCGCTCTGGATACGCTCGATCACCAGGCGGATTTCCTCGACTGAGTCCTGGGTGCGCTTGGCCAGGTTGCGCACTTCGTCGGCCACCACCGCAAAACCACGTCCGCTTTCCCCGGCGCGCGCCGCTTCAATCGCTGCGTTCAACGCCAGCAGGTTAGTCTGTTCGGCAATGCTGCGGATCACCTCCAACACTGAACCGATTTGCTCGCTGTTGACCGCCAGGGCTTCGACTTCGCCCACGGCTTTGCTGACTTCGTCGGCCAGGGTGGTGATATCGCGGGTGCTCTGCTCGATGATCGACATGCCTTCCCGTGCCGACTGGTCGGCGCCGCGTGCCGCGCTGGCGGCATTGGAGGCGCTGTTGGCCACGTCGTGGGCGGTGGCGCTCATTTCGTTCGACGCGGTGGCGACCTGGTCGATTTCACGGAACTGCACCTGCATGCCTTCGCTGGTCTGGCGCGCAATGGCGGACGATTGATCGGCCGTCCCACGGGCTTCGGTGATGCTTTGCTTGATCTGCGCAATGGTCGGCTGCAGCTTGTCGAGGAAACGATTGAACCAGTTCACCAGCTCGCCCAATTCGTCCTTCTTGGCGTAGGCCAGGCGCTGGGTGAGGTCGCCGTCACCGCTGGCGATGTCCTTGAGCATGGCGGCCACGCTATTGATAGGGCGGGTCACGCCAGTAGCGGTCAGCCAGATCAGCAGCAAGCCCAGCAGGCCGGCGGCGGCGGCCACCAGCAGGGCTTTGAGCGTGCCCGTTGCCTGGGCCTCGTCGAGTACGGCTTGGAGTTTTTCGTTGTCGGCCAGCATCACCGCTTTGGGCAGCTTGATCACCACACCCCAGGATTTGGCACCGGCAATCGGCTTGAGCGGATATACGGCACGAATGGTGTCGTCCTGCTCACGGATAACAGGACGGTCATTGGCCAGCAGTTGCACGATCTCCTTGCCTTCGGCGCCGATGCTGTCGATCAGGTTCTTGCCGACTTTGGCCGGTTCACCGCTGTAGGCGGCGATCAGGCCGGTGCTGGACAGAATCTCCAGGTGGGCGGCACCGTTGAACAGGTCTTTTTGCGCCGCATCGGTGGTCGCTTGCAGGGCGGTCAGGGCAATGTCCACACCGACGACGCCGATGACTTTGCCGTCGACGATCAGCGGAAGAGAAATGGTGGTCATCAGTACCGGTTTGCCGGCCACTGTGTCTTCGTACGGGTCCAGCAGGCAAGTGCTGCGCGTGTCCCGTGGGCAGGTGTACCAGATGTTGTAGGGCGTACCGCTAAGGTTGAGGGTGGTCTTGGTCAGGTCATCTTCGACCATGATGGTGTTCTGGCCTTCGCCGCCAGCCCGGCTCCAGTAGCTGGAAAACCGACCTTTTTCATTGGAAACGCGCGCCTTGTCGTCGATGAATTCGCTGTCCTTGCCATCCAGCCCGTTGGGTTCGAACGACAACCAGATGCCTAGCACCTTGGTGTTGCGCTCGAACGCGGTTTTGACGCTGCGGTTGAGTTCTTCACGCAGGGCACCGGCTTCCAGGGAACGCTGGGTGCCCAACTGACGCAGGTCTTTGATCTGGTCAGCAAGGGCGGTGATTACCAGCAGGTTTTCGCCGAAGGTCTGCTGTAAGTGGCCGGCCTGTTCGGCCGCTTTGGATTGCAGCAACTGCTCCACGCTGGCGGTGAGCATTCGTGAGCTTGAATCACTGACCAACCGATCGTTCTGGTTGGTGTTGTAGATATTGATGCCGACCACCAGTGCAATCACACCCAGCAGACACAGGCCGGACAGCAACACGATTTTCAAGCGGATGGAGAGGGTGTCGAACATAGGTTCACTCACGAATGGACTTGTTGGAATGCACGCAAACGCGCCAAGTCCCTTCGGCGTCATGCCTGAAACATCGGCGTCACAAATCAATTCATGAGGAAGAGGCGATGAGCGGTAGGAAAACGCCTACAGGCCGCCTTAGACGGGACGTGCCAGCTGTTCGGGGCGGGACCAGATCCACAGGTTGCCCAGGCTCATCCCGGCAATCGCCAGGTACACCGGCCAGCCGTGATCGAGCATCACCAGCATCAACACGGCGCACAGCAACATGCTCACGGTGGCGCTGACCTTGGCGCGACGGGCGATGATCTTGCCATTGCGCCAGTTGGACAGGATCGGCCCGAACAGGCGGTGGTTTTCCAGCCAGGCGCTGAGGCGAGGCGAACTTTTGGTGGCGGCCCAGGCGGCGAGCAGGATGAATTCGGTGGTGGGCAACCCCGGTATGACAATCGCCACCAAGCCGATGCCCAGGCTCACGTAGGCCAGCAGGCCGAAGAGGATTTGGGCGATTTTGGAGGAGGATTGGGGTTTGCCGGTCATGCTGCAGTTTTCTGGTGGGAGGGTTTACACATTGTCAGCGATGAAACGCACTCAAATGTGGGAGCTGGCTTGCCTGCGATAGCGGTGCATCAGGTTAAACATCTGGAGCTGACCCCCCGCCATCGCAGGCAAGCCAGCTCCCACATTGAACCGCCGTCTACCGGAACACTTACGCCAGTTCTGGGGCGCTAGCGTACGCCTGTTCCAGCAGCACGGTGAAGCGCACAAACGCATCAATCGCGCCTTTTTCCACGGCAGCTTCTTCTTCGGCACTGAATGTCAGGCCGTCGAGGGTGCGGGTGAAACTCTTCCAGCCCTCGGCGCGACCGCCGGCCGGCTCGCCCAGGTGGCGCGCACCGAAGGTTTCACTCAGGCCCAGGCCCACGGCGCGCTTGATCAGGAATGCAGCGCCCAGCTTGGAGCCTTCGGAGACGAACAGCCAGCCCAAAGCTTCAGCTTTGCTGGGGTTGTTCACCGCGCCGGCAACCGGGGCCGGGATTTCGGTGTCCAAGTCTGCCAGGTCGAGCTTGGCCGCTTCGGCGCGGCAGCGGGCGGCTAGGTCAGGGATGATCTGGTTCAGCTCGGCATCGTTGTACAGGGCTACCAGTTCCGATTGGAACAGGTATTGGGCCACTACGAAGCGGGCGAAATTGGCTTGGGTTTCGAACGGCGCGTGAGCCTTCACCAATGCGTCGAGCTTGGTGTGCGGCTCGTTGGTGATTTGGTTCAGGCGTTGGGAGCGCAGGCTTGGGCGTTCTGCGGTGGAAGAAGCGGTCATGAAAAAAGTCCTTGAGAAGAGAAGCGCCTGGGTGCCCTTAAAGAGAGCTGTTATCAACTAGACGAACAAGAAGACGCGGCACAGTAAAAAATCCTCACCTCGCCGCAGATGCATGGGCGGCGAGGTGGGGCGCATGGGTCAGATGTCCCAGATCACGTTGATCGCGAAGTTGCGACCGGGCTGGGTCAGGCGGTCGAGGTTGGCCGGGCCGGTGACACCGGCTTCGCCGACGCTGTCGTAGCTGCGCACGTCATCCCAGTTCCAGTACTTCTTGTCGGTGAGGTTGTAGAGGCCACCGTTGACGGTCACGTCTTTGCTCACCTTGTAGTAAGCGGTCAGGTCGAGGATGCCGAAGCCCGGGGTCTTGAACGGGCCGTCGGTGCCGCCGTCGGGCGCGTGGAAGGTCGTGCTGTCGACGCGGTTCTGTTTTTTCACCAAGGTCCAGCTCAGCAGGCCACCGTAAGTGTCCTGGTCGTAGCCCAGGCCAAACACGCCCTTGAGCGGGTTGACGCTGTTCAACGGCTCGCCATTGTCGTCATTGCGACCGTGGGTGTAGGCAACCGAGCCCTGGGTATACAGGCCCTTCGGCGCGCCGAAGGTATCCAGGTTCAGGCGGCCCTTGGCTTCCACGCCCTTGATGGTGGCGCGCTTGATGTTGACCGCCTGGAACTGTTCCACGGTGCCGCCGACCACGGCGTTGTCTTCGTCGATAAAGTCACGGTACTTGTTGTAGTACACCGCAATATCGAAGGAGCCTTCGTCGAATTTGCCGCGAATCCCGGTTTCGATGCCTTTGCTGGTTTCCGGCTTGAGGTCGGGGTTGGGTTCGACGGTGTAGCCCAGGTTCAGGTTTTCGAAGCGACCGTACAGGGCCTTGGCGGACGGCGTGCGGAAGCCCTCGGCGTACTGGCCGAACCAGGTGTAGTTGTCGGTCAGGGCATAGGTGAGGCCGAACTTGGGTGTTACGCGGTTCCAGGTCTTGTCTTTGCCATCGACGGCATAGGCACCGGTCGGGTTGACGGTGTTGAGGAACTCCTGGGTCAGCTTGGGCTTGAGCCGGGTGTAGTCATAACGCACGGCGGGCAGGAAGGTCCATTTGTCCCAAGTGATCTGGTCCTGGGCGAACAGCGAGTAGGTGTTGATGGTCGGGTCGGGGAAGTCGCTGGCCTTCTTCACGCTGTCGCCGGCTGATGGGCTTGGCCCGCCAATGGCGGTGCAGCCGGCGCCAATGGCCAGGCACGAGGCCGAGCCTTCGCGGGAACCGGTGACTTTCTGCTGCTTGAGGGTGGTGCCGTAGGTCACCTGGTGCTCGGTTTCACCCAGGCTGAAAGCCTTGTCTAACTGAGCGTCGAAGACCCACTGTTTTTCTTCGTAAAGGGTGTCGCGGGTGCGCAGCACGCGACGGCCGGCCTGGTAGATTTCCGCCGTGGTCTGGTCGGTCTTGGCGATCTGGTAGTTGAGGCTGGTCTTGATGCGGTCGGCAATCGGCGACTCCAGGGCGAAGGTGTTTTCCAGGCCGAAGCGCTCGCGGGTAATGGTGTCGTTACCGCGACGGTCGCGGTACAGGTTCATGCCCCGGCCACCGATGAACGGGCCGCCCACTGCGTTTTTCAGATTGACGTCGCGGTCATCCTTGAACTTCTCGTAGGTCAGGCCCAAACGGTTGTCATCGCCATAGTTCCAGCCCAGCTTGGCCAGCACGTTGGTGGTGCGTGCATCTTCCGGGTTGGCGCCGGTGCGGGCCAGGCCGGTGGCGTTATTACCATCGTAGGACTCGGTTTCATGGCCATTGCGCTGGCTCAGGTGCAGCAAACCGTCGAAGTCCTGCACACGCCCGGCGAAGGTGCCGGAGGTCAGCCAGCTCTCGTCGGCGGAGCTGTAGCCGGTCTTCAGGCGGGCGCCGACGTCCTGGCCTGGCTTGATGATGTCGTCCGGGTCGAGGGTGAAATAACTCACCGCGCCGCCGATGGCGCTGCTGCCATACAGGGCCGAGGCCGGGCCGCGCAGGATCTCCACGCGCTTGACGATTTCGGGGTCGACGTAGTTGCGACGGGTCTTGGCGTAGGGGCCGTTGAAGAAATTGTCGGGCACTTCGACGCCATCCACCTGAGTGAGCACGCGGTCGCCATCGATGCCTCGAATGTTGTAGCCCGCGTTACCCGAGCGGCTACCAGCGCCGCCGACGGAGACGCCGGGTTCGTAGCGCACCAGTTCACGGATGTTGTTGACGTTCTGGCGGTCCAGTTCCTGGCGGTCGTGCACGCTGACGGTGCTCGGTACGCTGTTCACATCCTGTTCGTTACGGGTGGCGCTGATGGTCACCTGTTGCAGGGCGAGGGCGCTGCCGGCGCTACGTTTTTCCAGCACGATGTTGTTGGTGCCCAGTTTGCGATAGCTCAGGTTGGTCCCCACCAACAGCCGCTCCAGGGCTTTTTCCGCTGGTAGCGGGCCACGCACGCCCGGGGACGAAACGCCCTGGCCCAGTTCGGCCGGCAGGCCGACTTGCCAGCCGGTCACTGCGGTGAAGGCGTTAAGCGCCGACACCAGTGGCTGCTGTTCAATGCTGAAGGTGTAATTGGCGTGGCTGCGAGCGGCAGGTTCGGCGGCGCTGGCGCTCATGACGGGCGCGCCAGCCAGCAGGATCGCGGCGGTCAGCAAGGACAAAACGGGCGAAGCAGACCGGCGGTTGAAACGAGAGGACATCGAGAGCGCTCCGGGAGACGAATCTTATAGTTGCGAACCGAACCAAATAGGAATCAGTTGCATTGGCTATAACGAGACGTATCGCCGGTTAACATCGAGTAAAAATAATTCTCATTTAGTTCAGGATCACCAGCGCCGGGTACTCCGACAGCTTGGCCGAGGTGATGTGAGCCAGGGAGCGCACCACGTCCAGGGGTTGGTCCAGGCGGTAGTTGCCGGTGACGGCGACGCTGGCCAACTGCTCGTTGTTGTTGACGATCCAGCCGGGGTAATAGCGGCGCAGCTCAGCCAGCACTTCGCTCAGCGGGCAGTTTTCGAACACCAGACGGCCCTGGACCCAGGCTAGGTCTTTGCTGGCATCGAACTTGGCCGGTTGGCCGAAACCCTTGGGGCCGATGCGGATGCTTTCACCGGCGCTCAGGCGCACACGGGCATCGTCGAAAGTATTGCTCAGGTCGACATCGCCGCGCTGCACTTGAACCTGGGCTTCGCCATTGAGGTAGCGCACGGCAAAGGCGGTATCACGCACGCTGGCGCGCACCGGGCCGGCGTCGATCTCCAGGGGCAGGCCACGGGAGGGCGCTATTTCGAAGAACGCTTCGCCCTGGTACAGGCGGGCAATGCGCTGGTGGTCCTTGATGGTGCTGGAAAATGCCGAGTTGGTGTTCAGCAGCACCTTGGAGCCATCATCCAGCTGCAGGCGCTGGCGCTCGCCCACCACCGTCAGATGGTCGGCCTGCAAACGCACCGGCAGGTTGCTGAAACTGAACAAGCCGACCAGTAACACGGCGGCGGTGGCCAGGGGTTTCCAGTGCGGTTTGATCCGGCGCCAGCCGCTGGGCTTGCGCGGTGCGGCGAGGGCCACGGCGGCGCTGTGCACCGGTGCGTCACCCCAGGCGGCCTGGGCCTTGCTGAAGGCGTGGACATGCGCCGGGTCCTGGGCCAGCCAGGCGTCGAACGCGGCCTGCTGCCCAGGTTGCGGGCACTGCAAGGCGATCAGCCAATCGAGGGCTTGGTCCATGGCCGCGTCTTGCAACACCTCATGAGCCAACGCATGGGGGCGCAGTTTATTCGGGTCCGTCACGGTGTTCCTCGGGTCTTCGCCACGTTCTATTCATTTTTCCTACAGCTTGGATCGACACCTCTGTCGGGTGAAGCTTAAGGCTGATCCAGCCGTTCGGCCACACCCACACAGATAGCCATGATCAATTTGAGTTCCTTTTGCACTGTGCTCAAGGACACACCCAACTGATCGGCAATCTCCTGATAGCTGCAACCGTGCAAGCGGCTGAGGATGAAAATCCGCTGCTGGCGGGCGCTCAATTGGCCGAGGCTGACACTCAGGTGCTCCAGCAGTTGCTCGGCCTGAGTGGCTTCCTCTGGCGTGCTGGCGGGCGCGGCGACGCTTTGCAGGACATCCAGCGGGACATCCTCCTGCAGGGTGCGCGCCTGAATTCTGCGCGAGCGCAAGTGATCCAGCGCCAGGTTGCGGGCTGTCTGGTAGACAAAAGGTTCAAGGTGGTCGATTGGCCGCTCGCTCAGGGCCCGAGTCACGCGCAGGTAGGTTTCCTGCAACAGGTCCTCGGCAGTGCTGTGGTTGTGCACCATGCGTTGCAGGGTTCGTAGCAGGATCACCCGTTGGGTGAGGAAGACGTGGTTGAAGCGAGATTGGCTCACAGTGATACCAGACCGATTTGCAGTGAATGATAATGCTTATCATCAACTGAAATGGCAAGTGGCTATTTCTGTGGATTGCCGCTCGTTCCCATGCTCTGCGTGGGAACACATCCTGTGACGCTCCGCGTCACAACTTTAAGAGCAGGACGCGGAGCGTCCAGGGTGGCATTCCCACGCAGAGCGTGGGAACGATCTGGTCGATCTTGTGGAGTTACTCGGCGTTACACAACGCCAGGCAGTTATCCAGCATACGGTTGGAGAAGCCCCACTCGTTGTCATACCACGCCAATACTTTGAGCAATTTGCCACTGACCTTGGTGTGATTGGCGTCGAAGATCGACGACAGCGGGTTATGGTTGAAGTCACTGGAAACCAGCGGCAGGGTGTTGTAGCCGAGGATCTTCGAATGCTGGCTGGCGTGTTTGAGCAGGGCGTTGACCTCATCGGCCGTGGCTTCTTTCTTCAGCTGCACGGTGAGGTCCACCAGCGACACGTTGATCACCGGTACACGCACCGCCATGCCGGTCAGCTTGCCTGCCAGTTCCGGCAGCACCAGGCCCACCGCTTCAGCGGCGCCGGTCTTGCTCGGGATCATGTTCTGGGTGGCCGAACGCGCGCGGTACGGGTCGGTGTGGTACACGTCGGTGAGGTTCTGGTCGTTGGTGTAGGCGTGGATGGTGGTCATCAGGCCGCTTTCGATACCCAGCTCGCGGTGCAGCACCTGGGCCACCGGCGCCAGGCAGTTGGTGGTGCACGATGCGTTGGAAATGATCTGGTGGGATTGACGCAAAATGTCATGGTTCACGCCGTAAACCACAGTGGCGTCAGCGCCTTTGGCCGGGGCCGAAATGATCACCTTGCGCGCGCCAGCGCTAATATGCGCGGCAGCCTTGTCACGGTCGGTGAACAGACCGGTGCATTCGAACACCACGTCGATCTTGTGCGCAGCCCACGGCAGGTCGGCGGGGTTGCGAATGGCACTGACGGCAATCCGGTCACCATTGACGGTCAGGCTTTCCTGATCGTGGGCAACCTCTGCATCGAAAGTGCCGTGTACGGTGTCGTACTTGAGCAGGTGGGCATTGATCGAGCTGTCGCCCAGATCATTGATGGCGACGATCTGCAAATCCTGGCGATAGCCTTGGGTATACAGTGCGCGCAGGACATTACGGCCGATACGGCCAAAACCATTGATTGCGATTCGAAGAGTCATCGGAAAGTGCCTGTCGTCGATTTGTTGTAAGAATTACAAGATTATTCGCATAAAAATAGAAAACAAGCCTTTTTAGTGGCAATATTTTGTTCAATCTACAACGAGTGACCTGAATCAACTGGTCCGATGATCCAAACGACCCCCTGCCATCCCATGAGCCGTGGGCGTTTGATCAGCATAGACTCTCAGGTCGCCACATCCGTTAGCCTGGAGTTCTATACATGCATCCCCGCGTTCTTGAGGTCACCGAACGGCTTATCGCCCGCAGCCGCGCCACCCGCGAGGCTTACCTTGCGCTCATTCACGGCGCAGCCAGCGACGGTCCGATGCGCGGCAAGCTGCAATGCGCCAACTTCGCCCACGGCGTGGCCGGTTGCGGCACCGAAGACAAAAACAGCCTGCGCATGATGAATGCCGCCAACGTGGCAATTGTTTCTTCTTATAACGACATGCTCTCGGCGCATCAGCCCTACGAGCATTTCCCCGAACAAATCAAAAAGGCTCTGCGCGAAGTTGGCTCGGTCGGCCAGTTCGCCGGCGGCACCCCCGCCATGTGCGACGGCGTGACCCAGGGCGAGCCGGGCATGGAACTGAGCCTGCTCAGCCGTGAAGTCATCGCCATGTCCACGGCGGTAGCGCTGTCCCACAACATGTTCGACGCCGCGCTGATGCTGGGCATCTGCGACAAGATCGTCCCTGGCCTGATGATGGGGGCGCTGCGCTACGGCCACCTGCCGATGATCTTCGTGCCGGGCGGGCCGATGCCGTCGGGTATCTCCAACAAGCAGAAAGCCGATGTTCGCCAGCGCTACGCCGAAGGCAAGGCCAGCCGCGAAGAGCTGCTGGAGTCGGAGATGAAGTCCTACCACAGCCCCGGCACCTGCACGTTCTACGGCACCGCCAACACCAACCAGTTGCTGATGGAAGTCATGGGCCTGCACCTGCCGGGCGCTTCGTTCGTCAACCCGTACACGCCACTGCGCGATGCGTTGACCCGCGAAGCCGCGCACCAGGTCACGCGCTTGACCAAGGCCAATGGCAACTTCACGCCCATTGGCGAGATTGTCGACGAGAAGTCCATCGTCAACTCTATCGTTGCGCTCAACGCCACCGGCGGCTCCACCAACCACACCCTGCACATGCCGGCCATCGCCATGTCGGCAGGCATCATCCTGACCTGGCAGGACATGGCCGACCTCTCCGAGGTGGTACCAACCCTGTCCCACGTGTATCCAAACGGCAAGGCTGACATCAACCACTTCCAGGCGGCGGGCGGTATGTCGTTTCTGATCCGCGAACTGCTGGAAGCCGGCCTGCTCCACGAAGACGTCAACACCGTGGCCGGCAAGGGCTTGAGCCGCTATATCCAGGAACCTTTCCTGGTGGATGGCGAACTGGTCTGGCGTGACGGCCCGATCGAAAGCCTCGACGAAACCATCCTGCGCCCGGTGGCCCGTGCGTTCTCGCCGGAAGGCGGCTTGCGCGTGATGGAAGGCAACCTCGGCCGTGGCGTGATGAAGGTTTCGGCGGTAGCCCCGGAGCATCAGGTTGTCGAAGCGCCGGCGGTGGTGTTCCAGGACCAGCAGGACCTGGCCGATGCCTTCAAGGCCGGCTTGTTGGAAAAAGACTTCGTGGCGGTGATGCGCTTCCAGGGGCCGCGCTCCAACGGCATGCCGGAACTGCACAAGATGACACCGTTCCTGGGCGTGTTGCAGGACCGTGGTTTCAAAGTGGCGCTGGTGACAGACGGGCGAATGTCCGGCGCGTCGGGTAAGATCCCTGCCGCGATCCACGTCAATCCCGAAGCCCAGAGCGGCGGGCCGCTGGCGCGGGTTCAGGATGGCGATATCATCCGTGTGGATGGCGTTACCGGCACCCTGGAGCTTAAGGTGGACGCCGAAGTATTTGCAGCGCGCACGCCTGCCACGGGCCTATTGGGCAATAACGTGGGGGCCGGTCGCGAGCTGTTTGCATTCATGCGCTTGGCCGCAAGCTCCGCAGAGCAGGGCGCCAGCGCCTTTACCTCTGCCTTGGAGACGCTTAAGTGAAGCTTGCGCTGGTCGGTGACATCGGGGGTACTAACGCCCGTTTTGCGTTATGGCGGGATCAGGAACTGCATTCGATCCGCGTGCATGCCACGGCGGATCACGGCAGCCCTGAAGAGGCGATCAAGCTCTACCTCAAAGAAGAAGGCCTGCAAATCGGCGACATCGGTGCGGTGTGCCTGTCGGTGGCCGGGCCGGTGAGCGGCGATGAATTCAAGTTCACCAACAACCACTGGCGCCTGAGCAAAACCGCGTTTTGTCAGGCCCTGCAGGTGGATGAGCTGTTGCTGGTCAACGATTTCTCGGCCATGGCCTTGGGCATGACCCGGCTCAAGCCCGACGAATTTCGCGTGGTCTGCGAAGGCACGCCAGAGCCCTTGCGCCCGGCCGTGGTGATCGGCCCGGGCACCGGTCTTGGCGTCGGCACCTTGCTGGACCTCGGCGCAGGCCGCTGGGCAGCATTGCCGGGGGAGGGTGGGCATGTCGACCTGCCCCTGAGCAGCCCACGGGAAACCCAGCTGTGGCAACACATCTACAGCGAGATCGGGCATGTCAGCGCCGAAACCGCGTTAAGCGGTGGCGGCTTGCCGCGGCTGTACCGGGCTATTTGTGCGGTGGATGGACATGAGCCTGTGCTGGACACCCCCGAAGCCATCACGGCG
Organism: Pseudomonas sp. PA-4-8C; assembly: GCF_021606625.1. Classification (NCBI taxonomy): domain Bacteria; kingdom Pseudomonadati; phylum Pseudomonadota; class Gammaproteobacteria; order Pseudomonadales; family Pseudomonadaceae; genus Pseudomonas; species Pseudomonas sp. PA-4-8C. Next base: position 11,922 of record NZ_WKCD01000053.1, on the reverse strand, counting down.
GCGGGCCTGGCCGGCGATCCGGTGGCCATGGAAGTATTGGACCAGTTCAGCATCTGGCTGGGCCGGGTGGCGGGCAATAACGTCTTGACCACCGGTGGGCGCGGTGGCGTGTATATCGTGGGCGGGGTGATACCGAGGTTTGCCGACTTCTTTATCACCAGTGGTTTCGCTAAAAGCTTTGCGGATAAAGGCTGCATGAGCGACTACTTCAAGGGTATTCCAGTGTGGCTGGTGACGGCGCCGTATTCCGGGCTGACTGGGGCGGGTGTGGCGCTTGAGCAAGCTTTTGCATAGGTCATAATGGCGCCATCGCGGGCAAGCCAGCTCCCACAGTCTGGAATGCATTCCAAGTGTGGGAGCTGGCTTGCCTGCGATGACGGCCTAAAGGGCACCCGATGATTTAAGCCAGGCCATAACAACAAGGAGGCCCCCGTGAGCGTAATCAGTAAATCCATTCTCCTCGTCGACGACGACCAGGAAATCCGCGAATTGCTGCAAACCTACCTCAGTCGCGCCGGCTTCCAGGTCCGTGGCGTGTCCGATGGCGCGGGGTTCCGTCAGGCGATGAACGAGGCGCCGTGCGACCTGGTCATCCTCGATGTGATGTTGCCGGACGAAGACGGCTTCAGCCTGTGCCGCTGGATCCGCCAGCACCCGCGCCAGGCGCAGGTGCCGATCATCATGCTCACCGCCAGTTCCGACGAAGCCGACCGCGTGATCGGCCTGGAGCTGGGCGCCGATGACTATATCGGCAAGCCGTTCAGCCCCCGCGAGTTGCAGGCGCGTATCAAGGCACTGCTGCGCCGCTGCCAATTCGGCCAGGAGCGCAGCAGCGGCGGTGATGTGTGGGTGTTCGATGAATGGCGCCTGGATATGATCAGCCACCGCTTGTTTCATGTGGATGGTGAAGAGGTGATCCTCTCCGGTGCCGACTTCGCCTTGCTCAAGTTGTTTCTCGACCACCCGCAACAGATCCTCGACCGCGACACCATCGGCAACGCCACCCGTGGCCGCGACCTGATGCCCTTGGACCGTATCGTCGACATGGCCGTCAGCCGCTTGCGCCAGCGCCTGCGCGACACCGAGAAACCACCGCGGCTGATCCGCACCGTGCGCGGCAGCGGCTATCAACTGGCAGCCAGCGTGGTTGCCGGCAATGCCCACTGAACCGCTGAACGAACGTCGCCGCCGCTTCCCGGTACCCCGCTCGCTGCTGGGGCGCATGTTACTCCTGACCTTGCTGGCGGTGCTGTTCGCCCAAGCGCTGTCCAGCGTGATCTGGGTGTCGCAATTGCGCGCCACCCAGCTTGAGGGCCTGGTCACCAGCGCCCGCAGCTTGGCGCATTCAATGACCGCCAGCGTGAGTTACTTCCGGTCGCTGCCGGTGGCCTATCGCCCGTTGGTGCTGGACCAATTGCGCAGCATGGGCGGCACGCGTTTTGTGGTGACCCTCAATGATCGCCCGCTGGACATGCAAATACTGCCCGAAACCCCGCGCAAGCAAGCGGTACTGGTGGCGGTGGATGAAGTGCTGCGCCAGACCCTGGGTGCCGACGTGCACATCTCGGTTGAGTTCGTCAGCGCCGAAGACCTGCGCATCTTCAATGCTGGCCTGAAGCTCGACGAACTGCCACGCTCCTGGGCCCATTACGCGCTGACCCTGGAACCGGTGAACCCGCCGGTGCTGGTCACCCAGATCCAACTGGCGCCCGGTGAATGGCTGTACATCGCCTCGCTGTTGCCCGAGCCCTACACCAGCCTGGAAGAGCAAGGCCTGCCGTCCCAGCAGGTGTGGTTTATCGTGCTCACCAGCGGTTTTCTGCTGCTGTTCATCGGCCTGCTGGTGCACTGGCAAAGCCGACCGCTCAAGCGCCTGGCGCGAGCGGCGCGGGACATGTCCCTGGGCGCCGATGTGGAGCCGGTGGCGGAAGGCGGCGGCAGTGAAGTGGTGGAAGTGGGCCGTGCGTTCAATGCCATGCGTGAACGCATCAGCCGTTACCTGACCGAGCGCAGCCAGTTGTTCAGCGCGATTTCCCATGACCTGCGCACGCCCATCACCCGCCTGCGCCTGCGCGTGGAATTGCTGGAAGACGAGAACCTGCAAAACAAGTTCGGCCGTGACCTGGATGAACTGGAGTTGCTGGTCAAGGGCGCGCTGCAATGCGTGAAAGACACCGACATCCACGAAAACATCCAGCCGGTGGACCTCAACCACGTCCTCGAATGCCTGGTGGAGCCGTACCTGGCACCCCATGGCAATGGCCGAGTGACCCTCGATGGCACGGCGCTGTCAGCCTACCCAGGCAAGCCGCTGGCGCTCAAGCGTTGCATCGGCAACCTGATCGACAACGCGCTCAAGTACGGGCAGAACGCGCATTTGCATATCGAGGACGATGGCGTGCAGTTCATCCTGCATGTGGATGACGAAGGGCCTGGTGTGCCGCAGCAGCGACTGGAGCAAGTGTTTGAACCGCACTTTCGCCTGGCCGGCCAGCAGCAGGGTTACGGGTTGGGGTTGGGGATTGCGCGCAACATTGCCCACAGCCATGGGGGCGAAGTGAGTTTGCAGAACCTGCGCGAAGGCGGCCTGCGTGTCACCCTGCAACTCCCCCGCGGATTAGACTGAATATACGCAGGACTACTGTGGGAGCTGGCTTGCCTGCGATAGCCATAGGTATCTACACAACTGTGCAGTTCGCCGCAGCCACCGGTAACCACGATGCGAAGCGAGCCGCTCTTGATCTTGCTCTTGATCTGCTTGTGATCTTGATCTTAGGCGCCCCGTTAAACCACGCTGGCCGGAATTCGACAGGGATTTGGGGGGGGTAAACCGGCAGGGATGCCGGTTTAGCCGCCCCGCGCCATGGATGGCGCGTGGCGGCGGCCCCCCAAATCACTGGCGGATTACGGGCACACCGAGCCTGGGCGAGGTGCCGAGTGGTGGGGCAAGAGCGCTTTGCTTACTTTCGCGCTTTTCGAAAGTGAGCCGCCGTCAGGGCGGAACCCTAAGTGGCCGTTACCGCAGCAATGGATATGTACACAATCCAACTGTGTTGACTGTCAGGCCGCCTTCGCGAGCAAGCCAGCTCCCACATTTTACTCCGCGTACATCAGATGCTTTGGCGCAACCGGGCCAGGTCGCGCAGCGGCGGCGCACCAAACAACCGGCTGTACTCCCGGCTGAACTGCGACGGGCTTTCATACCCCACCCGATACCCCGCCGCCGAAGCCTCCAGCCCTTCGGCGATCATCAGACGCCGCGCTTCCTGCAAGCGCAGTTGCTTCTGGTATTGCAGCGGGCTCATAGCGGTGATCGCTTTGAACCGGTGGTGCAAGGTCGAGACGCTCAGGTTCACTTCCTTGGCCAGGTCGTCGATACGCAGCGGCTGTTCGTAGTTGCCATTCAACCAGGTGATTGCCTGGCTCACCCGATGGCTCTGGCTGTTAGCCACAGCAATTTCATACAGGCGATAACCCTGCGGGCCACGCAGCAAACGGTAGAGGATTTCACGGTTGATCAGCGGCGCGAGCATCGCGATGTCTTTAGGCGTGTCCAGCAAGCGGGTCAGGCGCAGCACCGCATCGAGCAGTGCGTGATCGATGCGGTCGACGTACATGCCTCGCGAGGTCGGGCGTGAGGGCACGCCCATTGGCCCGGCCTCTGCGATCAGCGCGGTGAGCTGCGCCGGGTCGATGTTGATGCGCACCGAGAGGTTCGGGTCCTCGGCGGTGGCGTCAATGATGCGGCCGGCCACCGGCATTGCCACCGAGAACACCAGGTAGTTGAGCGGGTCGTAGGCAAAGATCTCGTCGGCCAGGCGCACTTCCTTGCTGCCACTGGCGAGGATGCACAGCGCGGGTTCCACCAGCACCGGCATGAAATCCCGGGGCGCATTGTGGCGGTTCAGGTACAGCGAGGTAATCGCTGTGCCGTAGGAGCCGTCCTCCCAGGTATGGCGGTGCACGATACTGGCGAGCTCGGCGCGTTGTTTCTCCATCTCGGCATCGAGGGGAACGGGCTTGGATTCGGGCGACGGCATGGGGCGTCCTCTACACGCGGCTTTGATGGGCTCAGCTTAGCGGCGGCTTTTCAGAAAGTGTTACGTCGATTCTGCAGGATCCTTGCCTGATCCTGCGAGATAGCGTGAATCAGGCAAGTGCGCAGCCTGTCATCAGCCTGAAACATGAGGCCTGGGCCTGGAATAAATCCTGGGGCCGAACGTCCTCCCTACGCTTCTCGCAGGATTGTGCAAGAAGCCTGCAGGAATCGACTAACCGCGCCCACGCCCGCGCCGTTATCTTTGATCCTGTGGCAACACGCCCTCATTGTGCTTGCCGAGCATCACTTCTCAACGGGAGAGTCGAACATGTCCACCCCCATTCCCGCGAGCCATATGGCCTTTATCCGCGCCCGTAGCGGGTGCAGCACCGAACTCGGTGCACGCTTGAGCAGTTTGATCGAACCAGGTCGCCAGGCCCAGGGTTGCCTGCAATTCTCGTTGCAGCACTCCCAGGTCGACCCCGATGTGTGGCTGGTGTCCGGGTTCTGGAGCAGCGAGCAGGCCATGAGCGCCTACTTCAACTCTCCGGCCCTGATGATCTTCACCGAGCTGCTGAACGACATGGTCGTGCGTAGCATGGACTTCCAGACCTTCACCGACGCATCGGCGGCACAGGCCTACGGCGAGTACCTGCAACTGGCCGGTTAACGGTTAGAATGGCCGACTTTCCATTGGCCAGGACCTGCAACATGGCACGTAAACAATTTGCCCACCACGAAGCCGTTTCCGCCGTAGTACCGGGCGAAGGTGGCTACAGCGCCGCCGTCGCCGTCAAGGCACTGGATGGCATGGGCGCACCCAAGTTTCACAAGATCCTTGATGGGCAGACGTTCAAGACGGCTTCGGATGCCGATGATGCGGCGACGCTGCAATTCGAGCATCTGGTCGATGTGGATGCAGAAGGCCAACTGACCTGGGCGACTGCTGAACGCTGAGGCAGCACACCTAACCAATGTGGGAGCTGGCTTGCCTGCGATAGCGGTGTATCAGTCACTCTTGGGTTAACTGACCCACCGCTATTATCGCAGGCAAGCCAGCTCCCACAGTTTTGATTGCATTGCAGTCAGGGTTTTGTGGCACCTGGGCGGTACATCTTGAACAGTGCTTGCGGCCCCAGCTGGAAATAATCCGCCGGGCCACCCCCGCGCAAAATCGGCTCGGCGGCAGCCGTGTCGTAGATCCCATCCTTGAGCAACCATTTGGCGATGTGCACCGCAACCACCTCGCCCAGCACCAGCCAGCTTGGCACCAACTGTTGGTCGGCACGTTGCAGTTGGATGATCTGCGTCACCTTGCACTCGAACGACACCGGGCTCTCGCCCACCCGTGGTACGCCAACGATTTTCGAAGCCACCGGCGTCAGCCCGGAGAGTTCGAATTCATTCACCTCGGGCGATACGGCCGCGCAGCTCTGGTTCATCTGCTCGGCCAGCGGGCGGGTGGCCAGGTTCCAGACGAATTCTCCAGTCTGTTCGATATTGTTCAGGCTGTCTTTACGCCCGACACTGGAAAACCCAATGATCGGCGGAATGTAGTTGAACGCATTGAAGAAGCTGTAGGGCGCCAGGTTCAGGCGGCCTTCGCGATCGTGCGAGGAGATCCAGCCAATCGGGCGTGGGCCGACGATGGCATTGAACGGGTCATGGGGAAGGCCGTGGCCGTTGGCGGGTTCGTAATAGTGGATGTCGTCAGGCATGGCCGGGGTTCCTGCTACGCGGTTTGGGAGGCGGTCATAGTGCAATTCATGGCGGTGAATTTCCATCGTACCGATGGATTTTTCATACATCGCCCACCTATTTTTCACAGCTTTCCCTTCAGTCTGCGCCCAAGGTCAATACCCCCTATAAGACTGAGCCTTGGAGCTATCTACTGCATGAACAAACTTCCTCAGATCACCCTGGCGTTCTGGGTCATGAAAATCTGCGCAACCACCTTGGGCGAAACCGCCGGGGACTTGCTGTCGATGACCTTGAACGTTGGCTACGCCATCAGCTCCATGATCCTCATCAGCGTGTTCCTGGTGACCCTGGTGACGCAACTCTGGTCGAAAGCCTACAACCCGGTGCTGTACTGGATCGTGATTTTGTCTACCAGTACTGCGGGTACCACGATGTCCGACTTCATGGACCGCACGCTGGGGCTGGGCTACGCCACCGGGTCGATGATCCTGATCGTGATCCTGATGATCATCTTTGCATTGTGGCACCTCAGTGGTGACTCGCTGAACGTGAACAAGGTGCAGACCTTCCGAGGGGAGCTGTTTTACTGGATGGCGATCCTGTTCTCCAACACCTTGGGCACCGCATTGGGCGATTTCCTCGCGGACGATTCGGGGCTGGGCTTCGCCGGTGGCGCATTGTTGATCGGCTCGACCATCGCCGCGGTGGTGGTACTCAAGTACTTCACCCGCATCTCGTCGGTACTGTTGTTCTGGGTGGCGTTTGTACTGACACGGCCGTTTGGCGCGACCTTGGGGGATTTTCTGACCAAACCCCATGAAAAAGGCGGCTTGGATTTCGGCACCATCGGTTCATCCGCGGTATTGGCTGCGGTGCTGGTGGTGATGATTGCTGGCGCGTCGTATGCGCAGCGGCGCTATGGGCGCAATGAGGCCGCAGAGTTGTCCTAAGACTAAATGTGGGAGCGGGCTTGCTCGCGAAGGCGGTGGGTCAGTTGATACAACTTTGACTGATCCTCCGCTATCGCGGGCAAGCCCGCTCCCACATTTTTTAGTCGGTGGTGATGCGCGAGTGTTTACGCGTGTCCTTCATGGTCACGTAAACCATCAACGACACCGCGATACACGCGGTCACGTACCAGTAGTAGCCAGTTTCCATACCGATGCTCTTGAACCACAGCGCGATGTATTCAGCGGTACCGCCGAAGATCGACACGGTCAGGGCATACGGCAGGCCCACGCCCAGGGCGCGGATTTCGGTCGGGAACAGCTCGGCCTTCACCACGGCGTTGATCGAGGTGTAGCCGCTGACGATGATCAGCGCCGCCATGATCAGGAAGAACGCGCCCCACCAACTCTGGATGGTGTGCAGGGTGGTGAGGATTGGCACGGTGAACAGGGTGCCAAGCACGCCGAAGGCGATCAGGATCGGGCGGCGGCCGACTTTATCCGACAGCCCGCCGATGATCGGTTGCAGGCACATGAACAGAAACAGCGTCGCCGCCGAGATGGTGGTGGAGTCGGAGATGCTCATGCCGACCGTGTTCACCAGGTATTTCTGCATGTAGGTGGTGTAGGTGTAGAACGCCAGTGTGCCGCCCATGGTCAGGCCGACCACGGTCATCAGTTCCTTGGGGTGGCGCATCAAGGTGCGCATTGCGCTTTCCTTGGCTTTTTCTTTCTTGGTGAACGACTCGGTTTCTTCCATGCCACGACGCAGGTACAGCGCGACCACTGCACACAAGGCACCGATGGCGAACGGGATACGCCAGCCCCAGGCGTACAACTGCTCGGTGGTGAGCACCTGTTGCAGCACGATCAGCACCGCCAGCGCGATGAGCTGGCCAGAGATCAGGGTCACGTACTGGAAGCTGGAGTAGAAGCCGCGACGTTCCTTGGTGGCCATCTCACTCAGGTAAGTGGCAGAGGTGCCGTATTCGCCGCCGACCGACAGGCCCTGCAGCAGGCGGGCAAACACCAGCAGGATCGGCGCACCGATACCAATGACTTCATAGCCTGGGCTCAGGGCAATCAGCAGCGAGCCGAAGCACATCAGGTACACCGAGGCCATCAAGGCTTTTTTACGCCCGACTTTGTCGGCGTACAGGCCCATCAGCCAGCCACCGATCGGGCGCATCAGGAAGCCCACGGCGAAAATCGCGGCGGTGTTGAGCAGTTGGGCAGTGGTGTCGCCCTTGGGGAAGAAGGCTTTGGCAAAATACAGCGAGAAGGCGGCGTAGACGTACCAGTCGTACCATTCGACCATGTTGCCGACTGATCCGCTGAAAATCGATTTGATGCGGCTGGAGGTGGTGCGCTCCTGCGCTTTTGCGGCCGTCGATCCCAGAGGCACGGTGTTGGAGTTATCCATTGAAGGATCCTTCATCTAGTTGTTTTTATGGAGCGGCGCGTGCGCAGCCTGTTGGGGCTATAGCAGGAGCTGTGCCAGGTAGAGGAAGGCCCGGAATAGAAGGGTTGCGGGATTTTTTTGAGCGGAAAGTCGCTGATGGTTTTTGGGTAATGAGCGGAAATCCGCTTATGGCTGCCGACGCCATCGCAGGCAAGCCAGCTCCCACACCTGCTGTGTTCACAGACCAAAATGTGGGAGCGGGCTTGCCCGCGATGGCGATCCAAAGGTCGCTACACAAACATCTCCCTTACCAACCCATGCCGCTGCATCTTCTCATTGAAGGTACGGCGCGGCAGTTGCAGCTCGGCCAGCACCGCCTTGATATCACCCTTGTGACGCGTCAAAGCGGCCTTCAGGCAGTGTGCCTCGAACGCCTCCTGCTGCGCCGCCAACGATTGCCCGGCTTCGATCCCTTGCGGTTCCGGCTCGTCCAGCCCCAACACCTGACGCTCGGCGACGTTGGCCAGTTCGCGCACATTGCCCGGCCAGTCATGGCTGAGCAGGCGCCCCAGCTGTGGCCCACTCAAGGGCTCGACCTGGCGGCCCAGACGCTCGGCGGCGCTTTGCGCAAAATGCTCGTACAACAGCGGAATATCTTCGCGACGTTCACGCAATGGCGGCAGGCGCAGTTGCGCGACGTTGAGCCGATAGGCCAGGTCTTCGCGAAAACGCCCGGCACGGGCCTCTTCCAGCAGGTCGGGCTTGGTGGCGGCGATGATGCGCAGGTCCACCTGGATACTCTGGTTGGAGCCCAGCCGCTCCAGCTTCTGCTCTTGCAACACACGCAGCAATTTCACTTGTTGGGCCAGGGGCATGCTTTCGATTTCATCCAGGAACAAGGTGCCGCCGTGGGCATATTCCAGCTTGCCGATACGTTTGCCCTGGGCGCCGGTGAAGGCGCCGCTTTCATGCCCGAACAGTTCGGCTTCGAACAACTGCTCGGGGATCGCCGCGCAATTGAGGGCCACGAAGGGCTTCTTGGCGCGTGGGCCGAAGTCATGCAGGCAGCGGGCGACCAGCTCCTTACCGCTGCCGGTCTCGCCACGAATCAGCACATTGACCGGCAAACTCGCCAGGTCCAGCACTTGGCGGCGCAAACTTTGCAGTCCCTTGGACACGCCCAGCAGGCTGGACTCCAACTGCGCACGATGATCGGCCTGTTGATGCAGGCGGCGGTTTTCCAGGATCAGGCCGCGCTTGTCCAGCGCCCGGCGCAGGCTGTTGAGCAAGGCGTCGGGGCTGAAGGGTTTTTCCAGGAAGTCGTAAGCCCCGTCGCGCATGGCTTCGACGGCCATTGGCACGTCGCCATGGCCGGTGAGCAAAATCACTGGCAGGTCGGCATCGCGACGCTGTACCTCGGCCAACAACTCAAGGCCGCTGAGCCCGGGCATGCGCACGTCGCTCAGAATCACCCCGGCAAAGTCCTTGGGCAGTTGCGCCAGGCACTCTTCGGCGCGGCTGAACAACTGCACGTCAAACCCCGACAGGCTCAGCCATTGCTCGACGGCCGTGCGAATACTGGCTTCGTCATCGACCACAATCACAGCGTTCAACATAGGTCTGGCGTCTCCAGGGCGATAGGCAGGGTCAAGGTGAAAATCGCGCCATCGCCACGGTTGGCGGCACTCAGGCGTCCGCCCAGTTCATGCACGATAGCGTAGGACACCGCGAGTCCCAAGCCGAGTCCGTCGCCCACCGGTTTGGTGGTGAAAAACGGGTCGAACACACTGCCCAAGTGTTCTTCTGCAATCCCGCCGCCGCTGTCGCAGACGCTCAACTGCCACAGCTGCTGATCGGCGTGCAGGCGGATTTCCAGGCGCTTGCGCGGTTTGTCGGCCATGGCGTCCAGAGCGTTGCGCAACAGGTTGATCAGCACCTGTTCGAGGCGGATCGCGTCGCCACGTACCCAGGCCGGGCGGGTGAGGTCCAGTACCACACCGATGGCTTCGTCACGCAGGCGTGCGTCGAGCAGGTGCAAGGATTGGTCGACCACCGTCGCCAGGTCCAGCTTTTCGCGCAGGCCACTGGGACTCTTGCGCGCGAACGTCTTGAGGTGGCCGGTGAGCGCGGCCATGCGCGTGAGCATGTCATCCAGCGGTGTGAGGGCCTTGTAGGCATCGTCCACGCGACCATGGTCGAGCAGCAGCCGCAACGTCGCCAGTTGCATGCGCTGGGCGGTCAGTGGCTGGTTGATTTCATGGGCGAGGGCGGCTGACATCTGCCCCAATGCCGCCAGCTTAGCCGACTGCACCAGACCATCCTGGGCGGTGCGCAACGCCTGGGTGCGTTCTTGGACCAATTGCTCCAGTTCTTCACGGCTGCGCTGGCGCAAGCGGGCCAGGCGCCAGCGCTGGCTGAGGAACAGCACCAAGAACACCAGTGCCAGCCACGAACCCGCAGCGGCAAGGCCCGCGTTGCGTTGGTCTTCAAAGGCAAACTGGGGTTTGCGCAACAGGTGCAGGGTCCAGCCTTCGCGCTTGAGCGCCAGCGACTCCCAGATGTAATTGGCGTTGCCGTCGGGGCCGTTGACGCGGATCAAGTGGCTGTTTTCGTCAAAGCGTTGCAGGGGCTGGGTGTCCAGTGGCTGCAGTTGCTTTTTGTCGTATTGGCGGGTGGCCTTGAGTTCGGCCAGGTCATTTTCGGACAACGGCCGCAGGTTGCGATAACGCCAGCCCGGCTGGTTGGCGATAAACACGATGCCCCGAGCATCGCTGACCAACAGCAGGTCATTGCCCTGGGCCCATTCACGTTCCAGCTCGGGGAACTCCAGCTTGACCACCATGGCACCGAGGAACTGCTCGTGCTCATCCACGACCGCGCTGGAAAGAAAGTAGCCCGGAATGCCCGTGGTCACCCCCACCGCATAAAAGCGCCCGGTGCCCTGGCTCAGGGTCTGGCTGAAATACGGCCTGAACGCGTAATTGTGGCCGACATAACTGCTGGGCAGGTTCCAGTTGCTGGCGGCCACGGCCAGGCCGGTGCGGTCCATCAGTTCCAGGGTCGAAGACTGCGCAGCGCCGTTGATACGCTCCAGCTTGCGGTTGAGCCGGTCTTGCGTAGCGGCGTCCAGCGGGCCCTTCAAGGCGCTGATCATCTCCGAATCCAGCGCCAGCACGGCGGGCAGGGCGCGGTAGCGTTCGATCAGGGTGTGCAGCGAGTTGGCATACAGCGCGAGCTGCTGATTGGCACGGGCGGCGTCGTCCACCAGGGCCTGGCGTTCGGCATGGCGCGTGGCCAAGGCGGCGGCCAGCACCGCACCGGCGATGATCAACAGGGAATAGAAGGTCAGGCGCAGGGGGCGAGGGATCACGATCATACGATGATGAACAGGCACGGTAAGGGGCGAGCACCATAGCATGGGCGGCACATATCTTGTGGCCAAGGCGCTTGTGTGGGGGCTGGCAAGCCTGCGATGACGGCCTGCCAGCCGACGGCTATCTACCTGAAGCCCCACGATCCAACTGTGGGAGCTGGCTTGCCTGCGATGACGGCCTGCCAGCCGACGGCTATCTACCTGACACCCCACGATCGCAATGTGGGAGCGGGCTTGCTCGCGAAGGCGGCCTGACAGCCGACCGGGATGTGGGATCAGATTGAGTACATATCCGTTAGTTAGGTAACGGCCACTTAGGGTTCCGCCCTGACGGCGGCTCACTTTGCAAAAGCGGCAAAGTAAGCAAAACGCTCTTGCCCCACCACTCGGCACCTCGCCTAGGCTCGGTGTGCCCGAACGCAGGCTTGAATCCGTGGGCCGCCGCCACGCGCCATCCATG
>NZ_WKCD01000529.1:0-1433 GCF_021606625.1 Pseudomonas sp. PA-4-8C | reverse complement strand
AGCCTGGGGTGGGCGGGAGAGTGTGGTCGCGCAACCCAGGCCGCAGCAGAAAAAGCTAATGGCCCACAGCGCGTTGCCTGTGGGCCATGGATTTTCAAGGGTTACGCGGCTGGAGCTTTCGCCTCCTGCAGCAGTTGCTGAATCATCTTTTCCTGCGTCTCGTAGCGACCTTCTCCGAAGTGGGTGAAACGCACTTGCCCTTTGGCGTCGATCAGGTAGTGCGCGGGCCAGTACTGGTTATCGAAGTTGCGCCAGATCGCGTAGTTGTTATCGATGGCTACCGGGTAAGTGATGCCGAGCTTTTTCACCTGATCCCTGACATTGCTGATGATGCGTTCAAAACCGTATTCCGGGGTGTGGACGCCGATTACCACCAAGCCATCCTTCTCGTACCTCTGCGCCCAGTCCTTCACGTACGGCAGGGTGTGCTGGCAATTGATGCAGTCGTAAGTCCAGAAATCGACGAGCACCACTTTGCCTCTGAGCGATTCACTGGTCAGCGCGGGCGAATTGAGCCATTCCACCGCGCCGGACAGCGACGGCATCGGGCCTTGGGCGTTGTCGAGGGTGGGTTCAGCCTTGGCCTTGCTTACCAGGTATTCGACGACTTTGGGGACGCTTTGCAGCACGCCTTTTTCCAGCACGCTGACGCCTTCGGACGACGCCCCGGCCAACAGCGTCTTGTCGGCACCGGTAGAAATCATCAGCGCTGCGGACAGGACCGCAAAACCGGTGGCGCGCCGCAGCCAACCAGTAACCGGAATCGAGGCCTTCAGGCGATTGACTAAACCACGTCCGGCGAAAATCAGCGCACCCAACGACAGTGCACTGCCCAGGCCGTAGGCGACCAGCAGCAGGCTGGTTTGCGCATTGGCGCCTTGCAGCATGGCGCCGGTAAGGATCACCCCGAGGATAGGCCCGGCGCACGGCGCCCAGAGCAGGCCCGTGGCGACGCCGATCATCAGCGAACCCAGCGGCCCGGACATTTTGCGCGTCTGGGGGTCAAGGCGATTGCCCAGTAACACGAACGGGCTGGCCAGCCAGCCACTGATTCGCGCCGAGATCAGCGACAAGGCAAACAGCGCCATCACCACCAGTGCCACATGACGCCCGGTGTTGTTGGCCTGAATCACCCATTCACTGCTGACCACGGCCAGGCTGGAAACCAGCGCGAAGGTCAGGACCATGCCACCAAGGGTAAGCAGGATCGATGAGCGTGTGCGGTCGATACCCGCGAACAGAAATGGCACGACCGGCAGGATACAAGGGCTGAGGACGGTCAATAAGCCGCCCAGGAATGCGATGAGGAACATAAGGGTCTCCTGATGAAATGTGGGCCGGGCTCAGTTATCGCTGTGGCACTCGGCAAATTTGCGGTAGTTCAGGATCTCGGTCTTGCCCTGCGAATTCAGGTAGGTCAGCTGGGCATCGAC
>NZ_WKCD01000528.1:0-1442 GCF_021606625.1 Pseudomonas sp. PA-4-8C | reverse complement strand
GTCTGGAACCGCCTCAGTGCCGACAAGCAAGCGGCACTGCTCAAGCGCTTCGGCACCCAGGAAAACGCCCTGGCGGCCCTGGTGACCACCCAATTGCTGGCCCCCGCCCACGCTTGATCGGCTTTAGATCTGACGTTTTACATTTTTGCCGCCCTGCTCGGCCTGCGCGCCGGTATCATTAGCAGCCTATCTTTACCTGCTGCGACAGTGGATCTCTCCCATGCCAGATACCCAGCGCCCTATGGCGGTCACGCTGCAAGTCGTTTCCATCGTGCTGTTTACCTTTATCGGCTACCTGAATATCGGCATCCCCCTGGCCGTATTGCCCGGTTATGTGCATAGCCAACTGGGCTATGGCGCCGTTATCGCCGGGCTGGTAATCAGCGTGCAATACCTGGCTACCCTGCTGAGCCGCCCCTATGCCGGCAAGATCATCGACAACCTGGGCAGCAAGCGCGCCGTGCTGATCGGCCTGGTGGGCTGCGGTTTGAGCGGCGTATTCATGTTGCTGGCGGCGTGGTTCTCCAGCCTGCCGGCCTTCAGCCTCGGCTGTCTGCTGATCGGTCGGCTGGTACTGGGCAGCGCTGAAAGCCTGGTGGGTTCGGGCGCGATTGGCTGGGGCATTGGCCGTGTCGGCGCGGCAGACACGGCCAAGGTTATTTCCTGGAACGGCATCGCCAGCTACGGCGCGTTGGCCGTCGGCGCACCGTTGGGGGTGCTGCTGGTCAGCCACTTGGGACTGTGGAGCATGGGCGTCAGCATCATTCTGTTGGCCGTGCTGGGTGTGTTGTTGGCCTGGAAAAAACAAGCCGCGCCGATTGTGCCCGGCATCCGTTTGCCGTTCATGAATGTGCTGGGCCGCGTGCTGCCCCATGGTTGCGCGCTGGCGCTGGGCTCCATCGGCTTTGGCACCATCGCCACCTTTATCACGTTGTATTACAGCACCCAGCACTGGGATAACGCGGTGTGGGCCTTGAGCCTGTTCGGTGCCAGCTTTATCGGCGCGCGCTTGCTGTTTGGTAATTTGATCAACCGCATTGGCGGGTTTCGCGTCGCCATCGCTTGCCTGTCGGTGGAAGTGCTGGGCCTGCTGTTGCTGTGGCTGGCGCCGGATGCCCAGCTGGCGTTGGCGGGTGCGGCGTTGAGGGGCTTCGGCTTTTCCGGGGTGTTGCCGGCGTTGGGGGTAGAGGCGGTCAGCCTGGTGCCGGCCTCCAGCCGTGGCTCGGCGGTGGGCGCCTATTCGCTGTTTATCGATTTGTCCCTGGGCATCACCGGGCCACTGGCGGGCGCCGTGGCGGCAGGTTTTGGCTTTGCCTCGATCTTCCTGTTCGCCGCCCTCGCCGCTTTCGCCGGTTTGCTGCTGAGCGTCTACCTGTACCGGCAGGCGCCCAAGGCCCGCGAAACACGCGACGCCTAGAAGTCGACCTTGCCGCGCCCGGCCT
>NZ_WKCD01000527.1:0-1449 GCF_021606625.1 Pseudomonas sp. PA-4-8C | reverse complement strand
CTGAAAAAGGGCATGAAGCGGGGGGAGAGATACATCAACTCGAGTAAATCTCACCCGCCGCTACCACGCCCGCGTCTTCACCACCATCAACACTATCTTGCATGACAACGAGCTGGAGCCCGCACGCAAGCTGATCCATCAGCTCTACGATGCCGGTGTCGATGCATTGATCGTGCAAGACCTGGGCGTGATGGAGCTGGATATTCCGCCGATCGAGCTGCACGCCAGCACCCAGACCGACATCCGCACACTGGGCCGGGCCAGGTTTCTCGACCAGGCCGGTTTCTCGCAGTTGGTACTGGCCCGCGAGTTGAACCTGCAAGAGATTCGCGCCATTGCCGATGAGACCGATGCTGCCATCGAGTTCTTTATCCACGGCGCCCTGTGCGTAGCCTTCTCCGGCCAGTGCAATATCTCCCACGCGCAAAATGGCCGCAGCGCCAACCGTGGCGACTGCTCCCAGGCCTGCCGCCTGCCCTACACCTTAAAAGATGACCAAGGCCGCGTTGTAGCCTTTGAAAAGCACCTGCTGTCGATGAAAGACAACAACCAGAGCGCCAACCTGCGCGCCCTGGTCGAAGCGGGTGTGCGTTCGTTCAAGATCGAAGGCCGCTACAAGGACATGGGCTATGTGAAGAACATCACCGCCTACTACCGCCAGCGCCTCGACGAGATCCTCGAAGACCGCCCGGACCTGGCCCGCGCTTCCAGCGGCCGTACCGCGCACTTCTTCCTGCCCGACCCGGAAAAAACCTTCCACCGTGGCAGCACCGATTACTTTGTCAGCGACCGCAAGATCGACATCGGCGCCTTTGACACCCCGACCTTCACCGGGCTGCCCGTGGGCACCGTGGAAAAAGCCGGCAAGCGCGACTTGCAGGTGGTCACCCATGAGCCGCTGTCCAACGGCGACGGCCTGAATGTGTTGATCAAGCGTGAAGTGGTGGGCTTTCGTGCCAACATCGCCGAGCCCAAGGGTGAGTTCGAAGAAGACGGTGAGAAGCGCTACCGCTACCGCGTCGAGCCCAACGAAATGCCGGCCGGCCTGCATCAACTGCGCCCCCATCACCCGCTCAACCGCAACCTGGACCACAACTGGCAACAGGCCCTGCTCAAGACCTCGGCCGAGCGCCGTATCGGCTTGTCATGGGTCGCGCGCCTGCGTGAAGAGCAGCTGCAAATCACCGCGACCAGCGAAGAAGGCATCAGCGCCAGCGTTATCCTGCCCGGCCCGTTTGGCGTGGCCAACAAGCCGGAACAGGCGCTGGACACCCTGCGCGACCTGCTCGGCCAGCTCGGCACCACCGAATACCATGCCACCCGCATCGAGCTGGATGCGCCGCAGGCGTTCTTCATCCCCAACTCGCAGCTCAAGGCCTTGCGCCGTGAAGTGATCGAAGCGCTGACTGCCGCACGCGTCGCCGCGCACCCACGGGGTGGGCGCAAGGC
>NZ_WKCD01000526.1:0-1455 GCF_021606625.1 Pseudomonas sp. PA-4-8C | reverse complement strand
GGCGAATACATGCAGAAGGGTATTGCCCAACTGGCTGACCTGCGCAAGCGCATCGCCAACGTCAAGATCAACGATAAGAGCCAGGCGTTCAACACCGCTCGTATCGAAGCCCTTGAGCTGCAAAACCTGCTGGAAGTGGCTGAAGCGACGGCGATCGCCGCCGAGGTTCGTAAAGAGTCCCGTGGTGCTCACGCTCGTGAAGACTTTGAAGATCGCGACGACGAAAACTGGTTGTGCCACACCCTGTACTTCCCGGGTGACAAGCGCGTAACCAAGCGTGCCGTGAACTTCTCGCCGAAGACGGTGCCGACGTTTGAACCGAAGATTCGGACTTACTAAGGGTGGCTGCCATGTTGAAAGTCAGTGTTTATCGCTACAACCCTGATCAGGACGCTGCGCCGTTCATGCAGGAGTTCCAGGTCGATACCGGTGGTAAAGACCTGATGGTGCTGGATGTACTGGCACTGATCAAAGAGCAGGACGAGGGTTTCTCCTATCGTCGCTCTTGCCGTGAAGGTGTGTGCGGTTCCGACGGCATGAACATCAACGGCAAAAACGGCCTGGCGTGCATCACGCCGCTGTCCGCCGTGGTCAAAGGCAACAAGCTGATCGTTCGTCCACTGCCAGGTTTGCCGGTTATCCGTGACCTGGTCGTCGATATGAGCATCTTCTACAAGCAATACGAGAAAGTTAAGCCGTTCCTGCAGAACGACACGCCGGCTCCGGCCATCGAGCGTCTGCAGTCCCCGGAAGAACGTGAAAAGCTCGATGGCCTGTACGAGTGCATCCTGTGCGCTTGCTGCTCGACATCCTGCCCGTCCTTCTGGTGGAACCCGGACAAGTTCCTGGGTCCAGCTGCCCTGCTGCAAGCCTACCGCTTCCTGGCAGACAGCCGTGATACCAAGACGTCCGAGCGTCTGGCTTCGCTGGATGACCCGTTCAGCGTATTCCGCTGCCGCGGGATCATGAACTGCGTCAACGTATGTCCTAAAGGCCTGAACCCGACTAAGGCCATTGGTCACATCCGTAACATGCTGCTGCAAAGCGGCGTGTAACTGACGTTGTAGTAAAGCAGGACCGTTGTGCCCGTAAATGCTGCGGCGCAGGCTTCAACCGGCGCCGTAGTTTTAACTTGAGCAGCGACTTACAAAGCCGCGGCTCTTATTTTGAAGAAATGAGACAAGCAGGGGCATTCGGGTTGGTACCCGAACTATCAGCGTGATCCTAAGTGGCTTGTTTTGGTCGCTGCACTTGGCCTTTTGCAAGCAAACTCGGTGTTTTCGCCGGTGGTGTCCCCAAATCGAGGGTGACCAAGCATGCAAGAAAGCGTGATGCAGCGCATGTGGAACAGCGGCTATCTTTCAGGTGGTAACGCTGCCTATGTGGAAGAGCTTTATGAGCTCTACCTGCACGACCCTAACGCTGTGCCAGAAGAATGGCGCACCAAATTTCAGA
>NZ_WKCD01000525.1:0-1469 GCF_021606625.1 Pseudomonas sp. PA-4-8C | reverse complement strand
CGATTACGCGATCTTCGACAAGACACTGCGCGAGAACGTGACCTTTGCCGACCACAGCTTGGCGACCGACAGCGTTTTCTCAGAAACTCAATTAATTTCGTGTCGTAACGTATTGATTTATTTCAATAAAAAATTGCAAGATCGAGCGTTTGGTTTGTTTCATGAGTCGCTGTGTCATCGCGGCTTTTTGGTCCTGGGCAGCAAGGAAACCCTGGATTTTTCTGCCTACAGCAAGCAATTCGAGCCCTTGGTCAAACAAGAACGGATCTACCGAAAATCATGAGTGACGCGCAGGACACCCCGATTTCGGGGATCGAAGCCATCGTCGTCGGCGCTTCCGCCGGCGGCGTTGAGGCGTTGCTGAGTATTTTTGGCCAATTGCCGAGCACCTTCGGCCTGCCGATCATTGCCGTGCTGCACCTGCCGGATGAGCGTCGCAGCCAACTGGCGGAAGTCTTTGCGCGGCGCCTGAACATCCCGGTCAAGGAGGCCCGGGACAAAGAAGCCGTAGAGTCGGGCACGTTGTACTTTGCCGGGCCTGGTTATCACCTTTCGGTCGAGCAGGACCGCAGCCTGTCACTGAGCCAGGAAGACCGGGTGCACCATTCCCGGCCCGCCATCGACTACCTGTTCTCCTCGGCGGCCGATGTGTATGGGCGCCGCATGCTCGCCATTTTATTGACCGGTGCCAACCAGGACGGCGCAAGCGGCCTGGCCCACGTCAAGCAATCGGGTGGCACTACCATCGTGCAGGACCCACAAGAGGCACGTATTGCCGTCATGCCCCTGGCGGCCCTGGCCTTGCACACACCTGACCATATTCTTTCCTTGAGCCGAATCGGCTCATTGCTGGCTTCCCTGGAACCCTTCCCATGTTAAGTACTGTCCAGGCCAAACTGCTGATCGTCGACGATCTGCCAGAAAACCTGCTGGCCCTCGAGGCGCTGATCAAGCGTGAGGATCGCCAGGTCTTCAAGGCATTGAGTGCCGACGAGGCGTTGTCCCTGTTGCTGGAACATGAATTCGCCATGGCGATCCTTGACGTGCAGATGCCCGGCATGAACGGTTTCGAGCTGGCCGAACTGATGCGCGGCACCGAAAAGACCAAGAACATCCCTATCGTGTTCGTCAGCGCCGCTGGCCGCGAACTCAACTACGCCTTCAAGGGCTATGAAAGCGGTGCGGTGGATTTCCTGCACAAGCCCCTGGATATCCACGCGGTCAAGAGCAAGGTCAATGTGTTCGTTGACCTGTACCGCCAAAGCAAGGCGATGAAACTGCAAGTCGAGGAACTGGAGCGCAGCCGCCGCGAGCAGGAGCTGTTGCTTACGCGCCTGCAAGCCACCCAGGCTGAGCTGGAGCAGGCGGTGCGCATGCGTGACGACTTCATGTCGATCGTCGCCCACGAAGTGCGCACGCCCCTCAATGGCCTGATCCTGGAAACCCAGTTGCGCAAGATGCACCTGGCC
>NZ_WKCD01000524.1:0-1491 GCF_021606625.1 Pseudomonas sp. PA-4-8C | reverse complement strand
GCACCCGCCCTCAAGGCCCTGAAGGCCCACGGCGTGGCGGTCAAAGTGTTGACCGGCGACAACGAACTGGTCACGGCGAAGATCTGCCGCGAAGTGGGCCTGGAACAACAAGGCTTGCTGATGGGCAACGACATCGAAGCCATGAGCGACGCCGAACTGGCCCTGGCCGTGGAAACTACCAATGTGTTTGCCAAGCTCACCCCCAGCCACAAGGAACGCATCGTGCGCCTGCTCAAGGCCAACGGGCATGTGGTGGGCTTTATGGGCGATGGCATCAACGATGCTCCGGCGTTGCGCACGGCGGATATCGGTATTTCGGTGGACAGTGCGGTGGACATCGCCAAGGAAGCGGCCGACATCATCCTGCTGGAGAAGAGCCTGATGATCCTGGAAGAGGGCGTACTGGAAGGCCGGCGCACCTTCGCCAACATGCTCAAGTACATCAAGATGACCGCCAGTTCCAACTTCGGCAACGTGTTCTCGGTGTTGGTGGCCAGTGCCTTCATCCCGTTTTTGCCGATGCTGCCGATGCACCTGCTGGTGCAAAACCTGCTGTATGACATCTCGCAGATCGCGATTCCGTTCGACAACGTCGATGACGAGATGCTTGCCACGCCACAACGCTGGCAGCCAGGCGAGGTGGGGCGCTTCATGCTGTTTTTCGGGCCGATCAGTTCGATCTTCGACATCACCACGTTCGCACTCATGTGGTATGTGTTTGATGCCAACACGCCAGACCACCAGACGCTGTTCCAATCCGGCTGGTTTGTGGTGGGGCTGCTGACCCAGACCCTGATCGTGCACATGATCCGCACCCCGAAAATCCCGTTTCTGCAAAGCCGTGCAGCGCTGCCGTTGATGCTGATGACCGGCGTGATCATGGCCGTGGGGATTTTCCTGCCGATGGGGCCGTTGGCGCATTACTTCAAATTGCAGGCGCTGCCGTCGCTGTACTTTGTGTTCCTGCCGGTGATTTTGCTGGCGTACATGGCGCTGACCCAAGCGGTGAAAGGCTACTACATCCGCAGGTTTGGCTGGCAGTAGTGAGTGCCATGCAACACCGCAAACCCTGTGGGAGCCGGGCTTGCCCGCGATGGCGGTGTATCAGTCGCCAGATTCATTGGCCGGTGTACCGCTATCGCAGGCAAGCCAGCTCCCACAGGAACCCACGGTGTTTTCCAATTTGTCGCTGCATTCATGGAGATTTTTTATGCAGGCAATCAACAACATCAACCTCAACTCCCTGGTCGACACCGTCGTCAGCCTCAGCGCGGCATTTATCCTCGGTGGCTTGATCGGTTTCGAGCGCCAATATCGCCAGCGCACCGCGGGGCTGCGCACCAATGTGCTGGTGGCGGTAGGCGCGGCGATCTTTGTCGACATGGCCAACCGGCTCGGTGGTGCGGAAGGCGCGGTGCGCGTGGTCGCTTACGTGGTGTCGGGCATCGGCTTTTTGGGGGCGGGTGTGATCATGCGGGAAGAGGGCAATGT
>NZ_WKCD01000523.1:0-1497 GCF_021606625.1 Pseudomonas sp. PA-4-8C | reverse complement strand
TCAGGCTGTCACCTTGCCGGCGCATGAGCATCAGTGTCACTCGCTCTTCGGTATTCAAGTGGCTGTAGGTCTTTTTCATCGCAACACCTTACCTCAGGTGTTGCACTTGCTCCTTGAGACCGCCCAGGGTCTACGTTATTCATGTAACTGGTGTGGAACACGGTAAGCCCATATTTCTGCCAAGAACATCGGGCAAGCGAACTGCAAGGAACGCTGATGGAGGTGTGGGTAGAGGATTGAGGAAAAAGCAAATGCCACCCTGTAATCGGGTGGATAGGGGTGAAAATATCATCTCACGCGAAAGCGGGCAGACTTCCTCATGGTCTCTCTGTAGTGGTCTAATGAAATCTATGGTCACCCCCATTTTTGCAATGCTGGTTAACGGGCGAAGTGGTTGGCTTGCTTAAATCTATCCGGCGTCTGTATGAGGCATGCCCCGCGCCATGATGAGAGTCGCGCCTGGCGATCCTGAAAACCGGAGCGGCCTCTAAAGCCGTTTCATAAGTCAGGTTCTTCGCCAGGCCGGTGTGCCGTTCACGTCATCCATTTTTCAGCTATCGCAAAACCTGAAGGTGCCTCGTGGTACTGCAACAACAGTAGGGTCAGGCCGCCATGGCGTCTGGCCCTGCTTCAAACACTGTATGGTGAGCAGATATTGCCCAGGCAATGCGCGCCAGCTTATTGGCCAGAGCGCACGCCACGACATTGGAGTGTCGTCGCTGAAGCAATGAGCGCACCCAATCAGCCAGTGCCCCTTTTTGGCTATCGAGCCTTTGCATATAAACCCTGGCGCACTGTACCAACAGACATCTGAGGCTCTTGTCTTCTCGCTTGCTGATCCCCTTCAAGTTAGACCTGCCACCCGTGCTGTACTGTCTGGGAACCAGCCCTATGGATGCGGCGAAGTCACGACTGCATCCGAATTGCTTGCCGTCTCCCATTTCGACAGCCAGCAGGCTGGCGGTGATCGGGCCGACGCCGGGCATACTCAGCAAACGACTGCCCAGATCATCGTCAGCCAGTTGGCCAGCCATCTCTTTATCCAGCTGCGTGATTTGCTCATCCAGATAGCCGAAGTGTGCGTGCAACTGCTGCAACAATGTGCTGAGCCGTATCGGCAACTCATGCTCGGCCAGAACGCTAGGCAGACGTTTTATGACCGTCCGCCCCAGAGGCAGGCTGATGCCAAACTCCAGCAGGAAGCCATGGAGTTGATTGATTGTTTTGGTGCGGTCACGCACCAGCGACTCACGCATGCGATGCAGTACTGAGAGCGTTTGCTGGGCCTCGGTTTTAGGCGAGACAAATCGCATCGAAGGGCGTGAGGCGGCTTCGCAGATCGCCTCGGCGTCAACGAAATCATTTTTGTTACTTTTAACAAAAGGCCGAACAAACTGCGGGGATATCAGTTTGGTTACATGTCCCATGGTAGCCAGTTCGCGGGCGACGAAATGGGAACCAGCGCAGGCTTCCATCACGACAGTACAAGTGGGGCAG
>NZ_WKCD01000522.1:0-1509 GCF_021606625.1 Pseudomonas sp. PA-4-8C | reverse complement strand
AAATAGAACAACACGCCGCCTGCTGACCCAGTCATCGTCGCTAATTCATAGCAATCAATATAATTTAACTTCATCTAACCATACAACCTCCCATGAGTAGCGAGAACAATTGCCAGCAACTTAAAAAACCGCCAGAGCGGCAAGTAAAATTGTGCCAAAGGCGTCTGTTCAACCTCACGCATACAAAAAACCAAACTGCCCCTTACCCAGGCTCTTGAATATAATGAAAAAATAACCAAAACCTTTAAGTAACAAACATCCGCTTCGACGATTCCAGGCTGTGGCTTCGAAGGAAAAATGCGAAAAATTACTACAAACAGAATAATAAATGCATAGAGTCCGTTAATATACTGGTGGCGATTCATATGCGTGATTACATGCTAGCCAAGTTCGAGTTATTATATCAATATCTTCATACCGAAAACCCAGCGCTAATTCCCTTACACGCGTTTCCGACCAAAATGACATTTCCGATCATACCTAGACGTTACGCAAAAATCTGGCGTATGGTACGAATAGTTAAGATCCAAAAATCAAGAGTATGGGTCTTCGGAAAACAGTTCAATCAGTGCTGACCGACTTGTTTTTCAAAATATTTATTTTCCATGAAGTCCGTGATTGACAATCAGCAGGGGTCAGGTCCGATCGCAAAGGCGTAAAGGTCCGCAGATATTCAATACCCCCTAATGCATCGCATATTTTAGGGGGGATGTGGGGAGTTTCTAACGGACCAAGTATAGGCTAATGCATTAGCATGGTGAAATATTCAGGGAGCCAGCCGACGCTGCTGATAGATCCAGTCGACGATTTCCCCGTCAGGGGCGTAACCACTAACAGTTTCACGCAGAAGCTGTCGGACACGAGCGTAGTCATCATGATCAACTGCGGCCAGCAACTCGGTGAGTTTTTCCTTGAGTACATCCCAAGACAAGTGGTCTTCGTTAGCACTCATAATCATCGGATGTTGCGTAGCGACAACATTGTCACCGATCAACAACTCTTCGTAGAGTTTCTCACCGGGACGTAGCCCGGAAAATTCGATGGAAATATCGCCATGGGGATTTTTGTCAGAACGTACACTTAAACCGGACAGGTGAATCATCTTCTCAGCCAATTCTACAATCTTCACCGGCTCTCCCATGTCCAGTACAAATACATCACCGCCCAGACCCATAGATCCCGCTTGGATGACCAATTGGGCAGCTTCGGGAATAGTCATGAAATAGCGAGTAATCTTGGGATGAGTCACCGTCAGGGGGCCGCCGGCTTTGATCTGCTTGTGAAACAAGGGGATCACAGAGCCAGAAGAACCTAAAACATTACCGAAACGGACCATAGTAAAGCGTGTTTTGTTGACGTGGGCCTGGGCAGAATCCCCATTGAAGGCGGCGGCAAAAACTGAGTGCAACACCTGACCTTTCCGGTAGGGTGTTGCCATGTCTTATCACGAACTCAGCGTTGAAGAACGCTCCGATATCCAGGTCAGTCTGCTGCGTGGCATGAGCCAGC
>NZ_WKCD01000521.1:0-1520 GCF_021606625.1 Pseudomonas sp. PA-4-8C | reverse complement strand
TGTGATATAATATCACCGAACGGATAGAATGACGAATGATGTCAAGGTCTGAAGAATAGAAGTAACTCCTAGAGTGCTCAGTATGGTTTTATTGGGTAGGAGGACGACGCAGATAATGTGCTATTGGTTTCTGTTTTCGTGAGCGTGAGATATGTGTAATCTACACTCGTCTGACTTCGTCGGCAGCGTCAGATGTGTAGAAGAGACACGATGTTCTCGCTATTTGGCGAAAACACCCCGGAGAACCTCAAGCTGCTCAGCGATCCGCTGTTGCGGCCGATGTCGCACCTGATGATCGATGAATTCCAGGACGTGTCGCCGCAGATCGTGTCCTGGATCCGCGCCAGCCTGCGGGAAATCCGCAGCCGCGGGCCGGCCATGCACGTCGGGCGTGGGGCGCAACGCTCATCCTTGTTGTGCGTGGGGGATGACTGGCAATCGATCTACGGCTGGCGCGGCAGTTCGCCCAAGTACTTCATGGAGTTCAACAAGGAGTTTGTTTCGCCCAGCACTACCCGCGTGATGCTGGGGGAGAACTACCGCAGCCACCAGCACATCATCGACGCCGCCGAACATATCGTACGCAGTGCACCGGCCATCCCGGGCAAGAAGGCCAGGGCCAGTGGCGAGCCCAAGGCATTGGTGCCCGTCACGGTGTTGGAACGTGACGACGCGGCACTGGGGCAGCGGTTGCTGAAGCACTATCAGCGGGGCGATTCAATCCTGATGCTTTATCGAAAAAGTATCGATAAGTTATTGATTCAGGAACATATTCAGTCGGTAGTTAATGTTGATTCTAGCTTGGCGCCTCAGGCGCGCAGGCTTAAACAGCTGACTTATCACAGTGCCAAGGGCTTGCAGGCGGATGCGGTGTTTTTGCTGGGTGATTGTCAGCATGTCACCAGTTCGCCGTACAAGAATCAGGTGTATCGCATGGCGGGTTTGGGCAAGGATGGCGGCAACGAGCCTTATGACAATGCGCAGAGAGACGAAGTGTTGCGCCTGGCCTACGTTGGGATTACCCGGGCGGTCAGCCATTGTTATTGGTATGTGGAGAAGCCGGAAGGCCAGGGTGTGAATGTGCCGAGGGCGTCTGAACGGGTGGATGGCAGGAAGGTGTTTTTTGATGATCAGCGTTCAGTGAAGGGGGCTGGCTGACCTGCGATGACGGCCTGCCAGCCGACGCCTATCTACCTGACACCCCAACGATCGAAAATGTGGGAGCTGGCTTGCCTGCGATTGCGGCCTGCCAGCCGGCGCCTATCTACCTGAAACCCCACGATCAAAAATGTGGGAGCGGGCTTGCTCGCGAAGACGGCCTCACAGTCGACACCGTTATACCGAGTGCATATCCATTGCTGCGGTAACGGCCGCTTAGGGTTCCGCTCTGACAGCGGCTCACTTTGCAAAAGCGGCAAAGTAAGCAAAACGCTCTTGCCCCACCACTCGGCACCTCGCCTAGGCTCGGTGTGCCCGAACGCAGGCTTGAATCCGTGGGCCGCCGCCACGCGCCATCCATG
>NZ_WKCD01000520.1:0-1532 GCF_021606625.1 Pseudomonas sp. PA-4-8C | reverse complement strand
GGCTCATGCCACGCAGCAGACTGACCTGGATATCGGAGCGTTCTTCAACGCTGAGTTCGTGATAAGACATGGCAACACCCTACCGGAAAGGTCAGGTGTTGCACTCAGTTTTTGCCGCCGCCACTAAATAAATATTTCGAGCATTAATCCGCTGTTCAGCACTGGCCAAGTGGGAACAGCGGATTATCAGTGAATCAGCGAGATAAGTGCCTCATGAACAGCCGACGCGTTAATGACGATTACACCTTGAAAGATGATGTACTGTTAACCAAATCGGGTTTTGCTTACTTGATTGGTGGCAATCACTCGGTATTAAAATATATCACTGGCGAATCAGAACCCACCGCGCAGTCGCTAGAGAACTTCAAATTCAACATTTCACGCCGGGCTTATATTTCGAAACTCTCGAAATGTAAGTTTCTACACGTGATCTTTCCAGACAAGCAATCTGTTATTGATGATGAATTCCCGATCCCGATAAAGTCTAGACTTGGGGACAGATATATCGAGCACATAAAGCAGGATGGCCTTCAAGGACTTGTTTTTTACCCGGCTGATTTTCTCAAGCAGACCCTAGGACACAGAGCTTATGAAAAGCTTGATACGCATTTATCTGATTTAGGATCGCTGTTAGTGCTGGCGAGAATTCTTGACCTGCTCGGCTATCCTGCTCCCGTTGCGCTTAAAGAAATACAGGCTTGCATCAACCTGAGAAAGACTGTCACAGGCGATTTGGGTAACAAGCTCTCTCCCCCCTTGAAGCAGAATACTACAAAACTGAACCCTGACTGGAACTACTGCAAATTTT
This sequence comes from Pseudomonas sp. PA-4-8C, assembly GCF_021606625.1. NCBI lineage: Bacteria > Pseudomonadati > Pseudomonadota > Gammaproteobacteria > Pseudomonadales > Pseudomonadaceae > Pseudomonas > Pseudomonas sp. PA-4-8C. The sequence goes on along the minus strand of NZ_WKCD01000520.1, from coordinate 724 downwards.
CAAGCAATGGCTCATCCAATAACGGCCAGATTGATATCTATTTTAGCCCGGAGTCTAGTACTGATAAGAGACTACTGATCTTTGGGGACTCTTTCTTCAGGCTCATGCTCCCACACCTCTCCAAAATATTTAGACAGGTCGTATTTCTCCGCACACCTTACTACCATGCGGAGATGGTAGAGCTGATTCGGCCGGATATCGTACTAACAGGTAATGCCGAACGTTATTTAGCCGATGTAGCATCGGACAATAACGCTCCTGCATTTCAGACGTATTCATATACCCACAACATTGAATCCAGACCCTCCTCACTTTTTCTGAATGCCTTCCGCTCCATTACTGCCCCTAGAGCTATTTCATCGCAAAAATACTTCACACAACTATTTGATCATATGGCTCAAGAAAAGAAGATTATTGGGCCGTCACACATGGTCAGATGGGCTCAACATGTAAGCAATGGTCTTTTGAAGCAGCCAGCATCACCCGTCGACCTCATTGGTTTTGGAGGTGCGCCAGTATGGTCTCGACGTCTACTTGAAACGGCTAGAAAAGAATGTAATGAAGACACTAAAATCCTATTAATGGTTGGTGACTTTCGTTTCGGAAATGACATCGCTTTGAGGGCAGATCGGGATTCTCTACCGCTGTTCTTGCCAAACATATCGGGAATCAATGGTAAGGCGGTAACTCCGAACCATGACCAGTTTATGTTCCAGAGATCATC